>JAILEJ010000056.1 GCA_024688095.1 Butyrivibrio sp. | reverse complement strand
TTTGACAGACCATTCGCATTACAGAACAATCTGGTTATGAACTGGGCACAGGTTATTTCAACCTATGTATATCAATATGGTATTAAAGGTTTACAGTTCTCACTTACAACAGCAGTTGGATTATTCCAGTCAGTTGTTGGTGTATTCTTCCTTCTGATGGCTAACTGGTTATCCAGAAAGCTTGGAGAAAGAGGTATTTGGTAATTCGGATTAAAAATATTGATGACGGAGGTTTGAGGTAATGAAAGTAAAATCAACACAGGCCAGGATTGGAGACTGGATATTTGTTATAATATGTATCCTGATCAGTCTTGTTTGTATAATACCAATGATAAACTTGCTGGCTAGATCAGTCAGCTCAACAGATGCACTTGTAAAGCATCAGGTATATCTTTTACCAAAAGGATTTAATCTGGATGCATATGGAACAGTTCTTTCAGATGTTAAATATATAAGAGCTTTCTTTTATACAGCAGCTCTTACACTTGTAAGTACAATCGTTTCTCTTACTATGACAACGATTTGCGCATATCCACTTATTTTTCCTGATTTAAAGGGTAAAGGATTTTTCAATATCATAATTACAATTACAATGTTCTTTAACGCAGGTACAATACCTAACTACTTGCTTATGCAGAAGCTTAACCTTCTGGATAACCCGCTAGTTTTGGTACTTCCATATTGTTTGAGCGTATATAACATGATCATCATGAGAAGCTTTTTCTATGGAATACCTGATTCACTTCGAGAATCAGCAGAAATTGATGGAGCGGATTTCTTTACGATACTTTGGAAGATTTATATACCACTTTCAAAGCCGGTATTTGCAACACTTGCATTGTTCTATGCAGTAGGTAGATGGAATGGATACTCTGATGCTCTTATGTATATTAAGAAGGCTGAGTTCTATCCATTACAGCTTCTTCTTTACAATATACTTAATAATATCAACAGCGTAGAAGTTACTACTCAGGAAGGCTTTTCAACACCTGGTCTTTCAGAGTCATTAAAAGCAGCTATAGTAATGTTTTCAACGATTCCGATTCTGTGTATTTACCCATTCTTACAGAAGTATTTCATTCATGGAGTTATGGTTGGCGCAGTTAAAGAATAAAGATTTATTGAGCGTTTTAAACGCCTAAGGAGGGAAGATCATGAAGAAAAAGTTATTATCAGTACTACTTGCATCTAGCATGGTTGCATCACTTGCAGCATGTGGAAGCAGCGATTCATCAACAACAACTACAGAGACAGAGTCAACAGGTACAGATGCAGCAGAGACTACAGAAGAAACAGCTGATACTGCTGAAGAAACTGAAGCAACAGAAGAAACAGCTGAGGCAGGAACATCTTCTGAACTTGTAGATGGCAAATTTGCAGAGACAAGACATATTACTGTAGAAGTATATGATCGTGGAAATGATGGCGGTTCAGATCCTACTAATAATATGTATACTAAGTATATTCAGGATCAGATGCTTGAACAGCACAATGTAGAGGTTGAGTTTGTAAAGGTTCCAAGATGGACAGAGGTTGATGAAATTAATAACCTTCTTGCAGCACAGACAGCACCAGATGTTTGCGTAACATATAGTTATGCTACAATTCAGACATATGCAGATATGGGCGGTGTTATGGATCTTAGTACATATGTAAATGATTACAAGGGCGATTTACCAAATCTTTGGGATTGGCTTGGCGAATCAAATATTAACTGGGATAAGGATCCTAACACAGGTTCAATTTGGGCACTTGAAGCAAGACTTGCAAACCAGAACAGAATTAACACATTTATTCGTAAAGACTGGCTTGATACACTTGGACTTGAGGAGCCTACAACAAAGGAAGAGTTCTATAATGTATTAGTTGCATTCAAAGAGAATGCTGATACACTTCTTGGATCTGATGCTGATAAGATGGTTCCATATTCAGTAAGTTATGATGTAGGTTGGAGAGCTGCTACTCTTATTGAATCATTTATGGATCCTGAAATTACAGAAAAAGAGTATTACATCAATGGATTTGATGACAGAAAGCTTACAGAGAACGGAACAAAGGATGCTATTCAGCTTCTTAATAAATGGTACAATGAAGGACTTCTTTGGAATGATTTCGCTGTATACTCAAGCGGTGATACAACAGAAGATGATATGATGAAGGCTGGTTATGTTGGTGCATTTACACATAACTGGGATTATCCTTACAGAAATGGTGAAGATTCAATCCAGGCTAACCTTCAGAGACTTGTTGGTGAGGATGCTTCTTATGTTGCAATCGATCCATTTGAAGACAGCAACGGAACACATACAAAGTGGATATCAGGACCTATCGATAGAAAGATTTTCTTCCCTGTAACAAATGATGAACCACTTGCATCACTTCTTTATCTTGACTTTATTTCAGATCCTGAAACAATTCAGTATCTCCAGATTGGTGATGAAGGTGTAACACACACAGTTGCAGATAATGGTGCAATTCAGATTATTGCAGCTGAAGGTGATGCTATTCAGAACTCAGGTATGAATATTGACTATACAATTACATGTAATGGTCTTCACCTTACAGATGATGAACTTACAACACTTTCACTTGCATATAGCTATGCTGAAGTTGATCCTGAGCTTGTAATAAGAGCAGATGAAATTGCAAAGACAGATACAAGAGAAATCGGAAATGTACAGGTTGGTGCAATCGCATCTGAAACAGGTGTTGGTGAAGCTCTTTCATCTAAGAGAGATCAGGTATATGATACAGCTGTAAGTGCAGCAGTAGATGCATTTGAATCTACATGGGAATCAGGAATGGCTGATTATCTTGCATCAGGTGGACAGGCAATTATCGATGAGCGTACAACAGCTTGGGAAGCTGCTTACGGTGATGCTACAGAATTACCACAGAACTAAATTATAGAGTGTATACGTGGGGTATAGCTCATAAATAAAATTATAGGAGTCATGAATGAATAATTCATGGCTCCTATTTTTCATCTGGAGTAGGTGTTCTAATCGAAAAACTAACAACTAACATCTAACCAATAACGTCGGTTATATACTAAAAAGGGGAATTAGCATATTGCTAATTCCCTTTGAATAATAAATTATTATGAAGCAACAACTTTTGCTATAGCTTCAAGAACACGGTCTGCCTGGAATGGTTTAACAATGAAGTCTTTAGCACCTGCTTTAATTGCATCTAATACCATTGCCTGTTGTCCCATAGCACTACACATGATAACTTTTGCATTAGGATCATTTTCCTTAATTTTCTGAACTGCTGTAATCCCATCCATATCTGGCATTGTAATATCCATTGTAACCAAATCAGGTTTTAGCGAAGCATACTGCTGAACAGCTTCCTGTCCGTTTCCAGCTTCCCCTACAACTTCGTGTCCGCCCTTCTGTAATATTCCAGTTAACATGGTTCTCATGAATTTTGCATCATCTACTATAAGTATTCTAGCCATTTTTTAAACCTCTCTCATATTCTAAAAATGTATTTTGTGGTATATGAAGATATTAATAGTTTATGCCTAAATCAAATTAATGACAAATAAACTTTATATAAATTTTAAGGATATGCTGTAATTACTATATTTTGTGCTTCGGTATAATAGTGGCACAATATATACTATATACCGATAATTTATTTAAATGTGCACAATATATAAGCCTGAACTTTGGCTATTTTTAAGCTAAACAAGAAGGGAGAATGTGACGATATATCGTTTGTATCTGCCGGAAGCCTTATTATATGGCAGGGGATATTTTGAATAAAACAACATAAAGGAATGATTTTCTTAGGGAAAGGAGACTTTGCTATGGATAAAATGTATTATAAGATTGTATTTTTCTTTAAACCAAATGACAGAAAACTTTCTAAGGAAAAGCAGAGACTCATTTTCGATAAAGCAGATCAGGCTGCGAAGCATTTGATATCTGAATCAAATGAACAAAAAAATAATACTATTTATAATATACAGGCTGCCCATTAGGCAGCCTGTTTTAACGTAATAAGAACTGCTTGATGTATTTTGTTCATTATTCTATAATTAGCAGGTATTTTTTGTTGGAGGTAATAAAATTTGAAAGCTATAGAAAGAGTTAAAACATATATAAAAGATTATTTTACAGCGCCTGGTTTTAAAAAGAAATTTTTGATAATGATTATAGGCGTATTTTTTATGGGGTTTTTCCTTTCATTTTTAATTAATTGCAATTATGGAACAGATCCTTGTACATTTATGAATCTTACAATATCAAGACGACTGGGAGTTTTGCTTGGAACCTGGCAGGCTCTTTTGAATATAGTGCTTATAGTTATTGTTATCTGGAGAAAACCCGGAATAATAGGCCCTGGAACAATTGCCAATATGTTTTTAATAGGATATATTGCAGACTTTTTTTGTTTTTTATGGAGTAAGGTAATTCCAGCTTCGGCCTTTACAAATATACCTTCAAGAATAATAATTTTTGCAGTTGCGCTTGCAGGATTTATTATCAGCTGTTCTCTTTATATGAATGCAGATATGGGGGTAGCTCCATATGATGGAATCCCTGTAATAATAAATGAACAGATTTTTCCTAAGGTACCTTTTAAATATATTAGAATAATATTTGATCTATCAGTAATAGTAATAGGGTGTCTTGCAGGCGGTACTCCAAATCCAGGAATACTAATTATGGCATTTGCCTTGGGACCTACTATTTCTGTGGTTGGTAAGTTTTTAAAGAACAAGATTCTTTGAAAAATACTTAAAAATTTCGATATTTTAACGTAAATCTTAATAAAGTATTCATTTGTTATGAAAGAACCAATGCTATATTTAAAGAGATGTATTTTTGATTACATGAATTATTCATGTTCTTTAATGGAGAATAACTGATGTTAAGAAAAAGAATTTCAGCAGTTATATTATCAAGTATTTTTACTTTAAATATAGTTGGTTGTGCAAAAACTGAAACAAATGTAAGTGATGCTGCGGTAGGTTTTACATCTTCAATTTTGGCTTCTACAGAGGGAGCTTCTGATGAAAAGGAAGAGGAATCAGATCAAAGGGTTATAAGAATTGGGACCTGGTATGATCACGGATTTGATAGCAATGATCTTGAAGTATATCTAGAGAGTGGAAGTACTGCTGAGGAAGGCAGTGTTGATGCAATCAGATATGCTAAAATGCAGGAGATTGAAGAAAAGTATAATGTTAAGATTGAATTTGTAAAATACAGTTTTGACTATATAAAAGATTCAATCATGAATGCGAATGATGATGAAGTTCCAGAATGTGATATCTATGAGATAGATTATTCCTTTGGAATTCCAGCTGCTACAAGTGGTTTTGCTGCAAATTTAAAAAGGTTTGTTTCAGAGGATGATGATATTTTTAATGATCAGTCAGTCTTTATGCCAGTTCAGATAGGCTCAGATGATGGTGTTTATTTATTTGCTTCAACTTCAGCTGCAAATACTATGGATAATTCATATGTACTGGCATTTAATAAACAGCTTTTAGAAAAAAATGGTCTTGAAAATCCTAATGAATTATACGATAGAGGTGAATGGACCTGGGATAAATGGCTTGAATATATGAATGTTCTTACGCAGGATACTAATGCTGATGGAACTACTGACGTATATGGATTTGGATCCAGATATGATCTTTTATTATCGCTTTTATGTATGAGTAATGGTACAAATATAGCTGCCTCAGAAAGTGAAAATATTTCCAGTGATGAAGTTGGAGAATGTCTGGAATTTATGAATCAGATGTATAATATTGATAAGGTAACTTATCCATGGAATGAAGCATCGTTTGATTCAAATGTAAGTTATTATCTAACAGAACGTGTTGGATTTTGGATTTCTTCAACATGGATTTCATCAATGAATAGTGATAGAAATCTTGCATTTGATGTTGTATGGTGTCCTTTCCCTATAGGACCAAGTGGAAATGTTGAAACGAATTACACTAAGAATATATCAGTGGGTACAGGATGGATGATTCCGGAGAATGTAGATAATCCTGAATTTGTATATTCTGTATTTGAAGACTGGTGTAACTGGTACGAAGGGGATCTTGAGTTAAGAGATGGAGATTTAAGTTGGTATATAGAGAATTCTATTACAGATGATAATTACAATCTTTTACATGAATTAGGCCAAAAGGGAATTTTTGACCCATGGAATGCCCTTGATATAGATTATCATTTATATGAATTTATTAAAGGTGAGTATTCAGCAAGTGATATTCAGAATATGAATATCGGACTAGTTCAAACTGCTCTGGATGAACTGTACAATAAAGAATAGAAATAATTCAAAAAGACCAATACTTATTAGATTATTAATAGGGATTGGTTTTTTTACTATTGTTCATTTATTGATAATTAGAAGAACATATTATAGAGAACCATAATAAAACCTATAATCATTATTGCAATTATTAGAAAAAAAGTATATCCCTTTGTTTTATTATTAATGTGTATCTCTTTTCTACTGTGTGGCCTGTCGTACGCAGATTTTTTATCACTATAAAAATGGAATTCACCAAAACCAATGTCATTAGTATTAGAATAGTACTTTTTTCTATTATCGTTATTGTCATTTATATTCATAATATTGCCTCAATTTATTTATTAATATTTTAATATTTTGTTTATTTTACACAAATAGTATAATGCTAAAATTATAAAGTAGAAAGATTTTTATGAGGATTGTTATATGGTTTGGAATTATGATTTCGCAATTTCAGCTTTTATAATGGAAACTGTAATACTGGTATTTTATATGTGCGGTGGTTTTCTGCCTGTAAAAAGAAACCAGTTTTATCTTGTGTTGCTTGTAGATGAGATATTAGTAGTTTTTTTGGATGTAGTCACATCTGTTATGCATAACACACATAATGAATATTCGACTACCAGTCTGTATATGGCTACTATATTGTATTTTTTATTATTTGATAGTGCAAACGTTATGTATTTCTTATATTCTATCACACTTGCTGGAATAGTTGGAAAACATCAGAAAAGTTATATGGTTTTTGCTATGATTCCTGCTGTAATATTTGCTTTTTCAGTTTTAACTACAGGATTTACGGGTTACATTTTCAATGTGAGTAAAGAAACAGGTTATCATATGGGACCCGGATATAGATTTATATATCTTACACTTTGTATCATAATTGCTGAAACAATAGCAGTAGCAATATTTAATCGAAATAGTCTGCATAGAGAGGAATTTTATTGTATTTTGTTCTATGGTGCATGCATATTTGTTGGTGCAACTATGCAGATAATTATAGTTGGAGATACACTTTATACAAATGCTGCAAAAGGTATTGGACTATTAGTTGTATATCTGATGATTCAGAATTCAGACAAACTTAGAGATAAAAAAACTGGCTTGTATAACAGTGAAGCCTTTGCAATGTTTGGAAATGAAGTCGATTCTAATATTGGATATGAATTTTTTGGAATTGGAATCGACAACCTTTCCGTAGCGAAGAAAATGTATGGAGAAGACGGAGTTAACTTTGCGCTGAAGGATGTGGGAAGGTGGTTGAAGAAAAACTATAAAGGTGCAAATTTATATTATATGCATCGTGGAAGATTTGTAATAGCAGAAAAATGTGATTTAGAGCCTGATGATGTAAGAACTGCCATAGAACAGCGCTTTAAGCGCCCATGGAACGATGGCTCTGCTGAGAGAATTTATTTCACACAGTCGATTACATTTGTACCAAGAGATATTGTAGGGATAGATAATAAAAATCTTATTGGTGGTATCTTAAGATCACTGGATAATGCTATTTTAAAGGGTGCTAATTCATTTACTGTGGTGGATCTGGATATCGAAGATACCTTGAAAAGGGATGCAATTGTTGAGATAGCATTAAACAGGGCAATTGCGCAAAATAGTATTGAAGTCTATTTCCAGCCTATCTATTCTAGCCAAAAAAAGAGAGTGTGTTCTGTAGAAGCACTTGCAAGATTAAATGATAAAGAATATGGTTTTATTTCACCAGATGAATTTATTACTATGGCTGAAAAAAATGGAAAAATAGTAACCTTGGGCAGGCAGATATTTGAAAAAACATGTGCAATTATGAGCACATATAATTTTGAAGAGCTTGGAATAGACTATGTAGAAATAAATTTGTCCCCCGTACAATGCATGCAGGAGGGACTGGTAGATGAACTTGTTTCGATAGCAAATAAACATAAGGTTCCACTATATAGAATAAATCTTGAAATTACTGAGACGGCTACATCCGATAATGATATTCTTTTAAATATCATGAATCAGCTTGTTGATTATGGGGTAACCTTTTCGCTTGATGATTTTGGAACCGGATATTCTAATATAGTAAGCCTTCTGGAAATGCCAATAAATATTGTAAAGATAGATAAATCAATACTTTGGTCATACTTTGAAGGGAAAAGTAATATTTTTCCAAAGATTGCAGATATGTTTATGAGTCAGGGGCTGGATCTTGTTATTGAAGGCGTAGAAACAAAAGAAATGGTTGATAAGCTTATTGAAATGAAGTGTGCGCATTTACAAGGTTTTTATTTCTCAAAAGCTCTTCCGCCTGAATCTTTTGTAACATATATGAAAAATAACTACCCTGTTGTTTCTAAGGATAGAAATAAAATTCCTTATATGAAAGAAAAAACTTTACTACAAAGAGTAAAATAATACAGAGGACATGAGTAACCATTCAGGCGTATACGTTTGACTATATAGTCACGTGTACGCCGCTTTTATTGCACTCTTATTGAAAAATACAATGTTGTATGGTAGAATGGCGAGAATATAAGATTTTAACAAATTACAGTATTAAATAATTATTATAAGGATGAGAAAAATGAACATCAGAGAAGAAGCACATAAAATGAAACTTGTATCTCCAAAGCTTGCTGCCAGTTCGGCAGAACTTAGAAATAAGGCTTTGGAAGCTATTGCTCTAGAATTAAATACTCACAAAGAAGAAATATTTAACGCAAATCATATAGATTTGGATAATGCCAGGGAAAATGGAATTTCAGAAGCCGTATTTAAAAGATTAAAATTTGATGAGTCCAAACTTGAAGGTGTATGCGACGGTATCAAACAATTAATTTTACTCGAAGATCCTATTGGAAAGGTACTTCTTGACAGAGAACTTGATGAAGACCTTGAACTTAAAAGAATTTCATGCCCTATAGGAGTTATAGGCGTGATTTTTGAAGCAAGACCTGATGCACTTGTACAGATATCAACTTTATGTATTAAGAGTGGAAACTGTGCGATTTTAAAGGGTGGTAAAGAAACAGTAAATACAAATAAAGTTCTTTTTGATCTTATCTATAAGAGTGTTGTAAAGGCTGGACTTCCAGAAGGATGTCTCTTACAGGCTGAGCAGCATAATGAGATTGATGAGCTTCTTAAATGCGAAAAAGACGTAGACCTGCTAATTCCAAGGGGGTCTAATTCATTTGTTCAATATATAATGAACAATACTAAGATTCCTGTAATGGGTCATGCTGACGGAGTATGCCATGTATATGTCGATAAGGCAGCTGATATAGAAAAGGCAATTTCAATAATCGTTGATGCCAAAACTCAGTACACAGCAGCTTGTAATGCGGCAGAAACTCTTCTTGTTCATAAGGACATTGCTGATAAATTCTTGCCTGAAGCTTATAAAACTCTTGTTGATGCAGGAGTTTCTCTTCGTGGAACAAAGGAAGTTACCAAAATAATAAACGCACAGGAAATGTCTGATGAGGAATTTCATAAAGAATATCTTGAACTGGTTTTATCTGTGAAAATTGTATCTGATATAGATGAAGCAATAGAACATATAAATAAATATGGGTCTCATCATACAGATAGTATTGTTACAGAAGATATGGATTCTGCAGAATATTTTATGCAGATGGTTGATTCCGCAGGTGTATATCATAACTGTTCTACAAGATTTGCAGATGGCTTTAGATATGGATTTGGTGCAGAAGTCGGAATAAGTACAAGTAAGATTCATGCAAGAGGACCTGTTGGACTTGAGGGACTGATGACTTATAAGTATAAATTATATGGACATGGACAGATAGTAGGAGATTATGCTACTGGCAAAAAACACTTTAATTTTAAAGATATTAAATAATTATTATAAATGTAAAAGAGCTGCATATTGATGCAGCTCTTAATCATTATAAGAAGAAAAAATCTCTCCGGTTATATCTATAATGTCGTTAACATTTACGATTTCCAAATCAGTAAATATGAGCTTTTTGTAGATGGGATCGATTTTTTTAACCACCCCTGTTTTGGAGATGTATTTTCCGCCCGATTTAAGTGAGTCTTTTACAAAAAATGTTACAGTAACTTCAGGATGAGAATCTATTTTGTTATAAATAATAGATATTTTTGAATCCAGAGCATCCTTACTTTCTTCATCAAGTTCTATTTTTTCTTCCGTTAGTCTTGCTGATTCTTTTACAGCATCGTCATATCCAGTAAGAGCAGCAAAAGGTGAAAATTGTGCAGCACGGGAAATCATATCCATTTGAGGATGAACGTTTGAAACATGATGGGGGAGATTTATTATATCTAAATATCTATCTGTATTATTAAAAATGTTTTCCATTTAAGCTTTATGACCTCCGATTTGGTTGTTTCTATCAATCGCAGTTGCGCCTTCCTGTAGGTTTGTTCCTTTTAGGATAGCGTTTTTTCCATATTTTTTCTTTATATCAAGCATTGCATGTTGAAGTGCTTTCTCTTTTTGTTCTATTTCTTTTTCGGCTTTACGTTCCTTTTCAAGTGCTGAGTAATCTGTAAAAAGGTCAAGCTGTTCGTAGTTATTTGAAATATTTGCTTCTGTACTTGATTCGTCTATTATGTGATTTGCTGTAATATTAAGCCTTCTTATTAAAAGCTCTGGATTTACAATTCTGTCATATAAAGCCAAAATTGCATTTACAATAATTTGTGTTGAAGAAGTATATCTGTTTAAATTGACGCTTCCGTGAGCATGCTCAGGTATGGAGCGTCCAAAGTAATCTTTAGTGATCTTACCATTATACTTTTTTAGAATTTCCGGATTTTTGGTATTTTCAATGTCGTAGCCTATAGTAAGAACTATCTGATCTGTCAGAAGCCCTTTATCTACTAAATCAAGTACCAGTAATTCGGTCATTTCACGCACAACAATTCGAGTTTTGTCAAAATCATATGCGCAGTGTAGTACTTGTCCTGAACCGATGCTGTTATTTTCGGGTTTGTAATTCTTGATATCTTTGATCGTACATGGCTCCCACCCCCAAGCGTGATCAATAAGAAGCTCTGCATTTATTCCAAACAGTTTATATAATAGTTCTTCATTATATAATTCGTCAGGTTTTCCAATTGAACATCTTGCTATGTCACCCATAGTATAAATGCCGTTAGCCATTAGCTTTTTAGCATAGCCTTTTCCAACTCTCCAGAAATCAGTCAGTGGAGTATGAGACCATAGAAGCTTTCTATAACTGTTTTCATCAAGTTCTGCAATTCGAACATCATTACCTTCTGGTGAAATATGCTTTGCTACTATATCCATGGCTACCTTGGCAAGATAAAGATTTGTCCCAATTCCAGCAGTTGCAGTAATTCCTGTCTTTTCTAAAACATCAAGAATCATTTTTTTGGCAAGCTTTTTGGGAGTAGTCTTGTAAGTCTCGAGATAAGCTGTAACATCTATAAATACTTCATCTATAGAATATACATGGATATCTTCAGGAGCGACGTATTTTAGATATGTTTTATATATGTCCGTGCTGACTTCCATATATCTTGCCATTCTTGGAACAGCAGTAATATACGTTACAATATCGTGTTCTGGATCCATGGCCTGTAATCTGGCATTAACTTCTTTGATTTTTTGGACAACTTCAAAAAGCCTTGGTCTTCCAGGAATCCCAAAGGCTTTTAATGATGGTGAGACAGCAAGACAGATAGTTTTCTCTGTCCTGCTCTGGTCTGCAACCACAAGATTTGCATGTAGTGGATCTAATCCTCTGTCTATACATTCTACAGATGCGTAGAAAGATTTGAGGTCTATTGCTAAATAGTAATGATTCATATTATTCCACAGTAACTGATTTTGCAAGGTTCCTTGGCTTGTCTACATCAAGTCCCTTTGCAACAGAGATATAATATCCAAGTAGCTGAAGCGGAATTACGGCAAGTGAAGCAGCAAAGTGCTCGTCTGTCTTAGGCACAAATACTGTAAAGTTTGCTGTATCCTCAATATTATAGTTTCCTGCAAGAGCAAGCCCCATTAGATAAGCGCCACGGCTCTTAACTTCAACGAGGTTTGACAAAGTTTTTTCATAAAGCTCGGACTGTGAAAGAACACCGATAACAAGCGTGCCGTCTTCAATAAGACTTATAGTTCCATGTTTTAGTTCTCCTGCTGCATAAGCTTCTGAATGAATATAGCTTATTTCCTTCATCTTAAGACTGCCTTCAAGACAGATTGCATAGTCAATGCCTCTTCCGATAAAGAATACATCATGTACATTTGAATATTTACTTGCAAACCACTGAATTCTTTCTTTGTCTTCAAGAATATGCTTGATTTTTTCTGGAATTAAAGCAAGTTCAGAAAGCATATCTGAAATGATTATATCAGTCATAAGGTTTTTGGCCTTGGCAATTCCAAGGGCAAACAGATATGAAGCAATAAGCTGTGTTGAGTAAGCTTTTGTTGTTGCAACAGCTATTTCTGGGCCTGCATATGTATACATTACGAAATCAGCTTCTCTTGCAATTGAACTTCCAATTACATTTACGATTGCAAGAGTCTTTATTCCGCGCTTTTTAGCTTCTCTAAGGGCAGCAAGAGAGTCCGCAGTTTCTCCTGACTGACTTATGATAATTATAAGCGCATTAGGATCCATAATTGGATTTCTATAACGGAACTCAGATGCAAGCTCGACACGAACCGGAATTCTATTAAGATCTTCAATTACATACTGGGCAACAACTCCTGCGTGATAAGCAGAACCACATGCAACTATCTGAATCTGAGATATCTGCTGTAACACTTCATCTGTAAGACCTGTTTTGCTTAAATCAACAGAAAGCTTATCAGATGCTTTTCCTGTATTTCCTGAAATATAAGCATTAAGTGTATCATTAACAGCTTTTGGCTGCTCATGGATTTCTTTCATCATGAAATGTTCATATCCGCCTTTTTCGGCTGATTTAGCATCCCATGTGATTTCAACAGCTTCCTTTTCTACAATTTCTCCATCAAGGTTGTAGAACTCAGCCTTACCAGGAAGAAGACGACCCATTTCAAGGTTGTCAATATAATAAACATTTCTTGTATAGTCAAGAATTGCAGGAACATCTGATGCAACATATACTTCATCATTTGTAATTCCGATTATCATAGGGCTGTCTTTACGGGCTACATATATTTCACCAGGATAATCTTTAAACATTACAGCAAGTGCATAAGAACCACGTACACGAACCATTGTTTTTGCAATAGCATCGATTGGGCCTACTTTATATTTCTTATAGTAGTAATCTATAAGATTTACAGCGATTTCTGTATCTGTCTGTGAATAAAATGTATAGCCATGGTGAGTGAGCTTATCCTTAAGCTCCTGATAATTTTCAATAATACCATTGTGAACTGCTGTAACAGAACCATCGTTTGATACATGCGGATGAGCATTTGTTTCTGATGGAGCACCATGAGTAGCCCATCTTGTATGACCGATACCATATGTACCTTTTACTGATTTTCCGTCATTTGTCTTTTCGGAAAGAGCTTTTAAACGTCCCTTTGCTTTGACAACAGTAGTTTCACCTTTATTATCACGAACAGCAATACCCGCTGAATCATAACCTCTATATTCTAAATTTGACAATCCCTTGAGCAGGATTGGAGCGGCTTGCTTTTTACCAATATAACCAACTATTCCGCACATAAAAACCTCCTAAAAGAGTAAAAATATATATGCAACTTTATCATTTTATAGAGATAATGTCAAAGAAATTAAAATATCCTGACAGCTAGATAGATAAGGAACTACAAGAATATATTACCTGCTCACAGATAAGTAATATAAATATACGAAAAACGCCTGACTCTATACATTAAAGAGTCAGGCGTATGGTAAGGACTTAATGAATTATTTTATTTCATCTGTTGAACCGTCTTTTTTGATGATTTCATATGTGCATCCAAGACCAAAAGCTGCAGCTGCGCTACCTATGAGTGCCCACGGAACACATGCAAGACCAATAATTCCACCAACAATACCTACATTTACAGGAATGCTTAACAGAATTTCATTGTTTCTCTTAATCTGAATCCTGTCTACATTTCCTTCTTTTACAGCAGCTTTCATCTTATCGATTATTTTTGTTATTTCGGAATCTTCTTTTGCAGCCGGCTGTAAAATCTTAATTGCTTCATCTGCATTTCCATCTGCCTGCTCAAGAGCAGCTTTAGCTGTTTTGTAATCAGCACCGGTTTCATCCATTACTTTTTCAATTGCTTCTAAAGTTATATTCATATTACGGACCTCCTTATTTACTTAACTAATTATCATTTGTTTATGTTTATGATATATTTATAACATCTATTTATATACATTTTAACGTTTAATATGGCAAATTAAAAGGGCATATTTCGCTGATAAAAAACTGATGAGGAATAATTAAATGAAAAATGACAATAATGATTTCCTGGAATGGAAGCAGACTCGCAGTGAGCAGATCATAAATGATAAGTGGATTGATCTGAAAAAATTGGATTACAGAATGCCGGATGGTAGTATTTCTGGTCCTTATTATAAGTATAAAAGAAAAGATTATGTTGTTATAGTAGCGACAGATGATGATAATAAGTATCTTTGCGTAAGGCAGTTTAGACAGGGGATTGGTCATATAACTACAGAATTTCCTGCAGGTGCAATAGAAGATACAGATATCTTGGATGAAGAACAAAAAGTAAAAAATGCTCTTGAAGCAGCAAAAAGGGAGCTTGCTGAGGAAACAGGATATAAGTCAGATGAATGGAGACATATTCTTACTATTCCTTCTGATCCGACTCTTTCTGAAAATTATGCTTATATTTTTTCAGCAAAAAAATGTAAGAAAAAAACTGAACAAAAACTTGATAATAATGAATTTTTAAATTTTGAAATATATTCAAAAGATACATTATTTAACATGATTTTTAAAGGGGATTTTGAACAGCCAGTTCATGTTATGGCGGCCTTTCTAGAGCGGGATTAGGTTTGACTTTTGTAAGAGCACTAGGTTATAATTCCGAAGTGAGTATAAATACCCCTATATGTTTATACTTATTTTTCCTAAATTACTACATGGCAGCCCCTATCTGCTTTGTAGTAGAACGGCATTTATGATGAATAAATGCTCCTCCTTTTAGTCCTTTGCTGTATAGCAGAGGACTTTTTCGTTATTGTGAAAAATATAAGTGCAGTTTTTTTTCATCATGGTATAATGCTATTTGAATGCATAGCTATTTAATAGAGTAAACTGAGTTAAAGTTAAATCTGTATATTGAAAAGTTATGAGTGAAATAGGAGTTTTATGGAAAATATTAAAATATCTTTTTATAAATATGTTCCTGATGGATTCAGGATGGCAGTAAAATTTATTATTAGTTCACTTGCTGTTGTTGGAACTACATACGGATTATATTTTATTTTGGAAACACTTTCCGGAAAGGCAGATGGACCACTGGAAACCAAAATCTATATGCTTGTAGAGGCTTTTATATTCGCCTTTCTTACCGAAATCAGATGGCTCAGCATATCAACCGAGCAGAAAAGAAAAATGGTTCATGTACAGGGACTGTATAATGGTGTTCTTGCAGCATTATCTTTTATGCTTGTTGTAAATGGGGATATATTTGGTAACTGGCCCGCATTTATGGTCGTTATTGTAATAATGGCAGTACTTGGTGATTATTCTATAATGAATGATTTAAAGCCATTTAAGGATAGAAGAAAACGCGGATTACTTGGAAGAGTTATCTATATAATAGATTTGGATAATTTCCAGAAGTTTGGAGGAGTTGTATCAGATATTAGTTTTGTAAAAAAACATTTATTATACGATACCTATAAATGCAGATTGAAGTTTGGAAGTAATGAAATAGACACAGAGTATGATGAATATAGCTGTGGTGCAAAGCTTATACCTGAATTTACAGGTAAGTCGACAGCTTTCTGGAATAGTTATGAAGAAGAATCTATTCGCAGAGAATCCGAGGAAATGCTTGTGGGATCTACTCTTTCAGGTACTGCCAGAATGATTTATACAATTGTGAATATTGCATTCCTTATAATTGTTCCTGGAAGGGCAGTTAGTTTTATTGTTACTAATTATCTTTCAGGTGACGAAGGTCGTCTGCTTGCAAGTATTTCATTTACATTGTTTGCAGGTATATTTGGGTTTTTGCTAATAGTTATCAGGCCATATTTATATATTCTAAATTCATTTGAGGAAAAATAAAAAATCACATATTTTTAATATATTTTTTATGTATATATGTTATCATTAGAAGGGTCAGGTAAGTTGACCCTTTTGTTATATATTTTTTTCTTTTTTATTGGGTGTTATATGAAAAGTAAAGTTCAGGCAATGTTGCTATTTTATGGAAAAGATATCTTATTTACCAAAAATTTTGATGATGCTTTTAATCAGGTTCATCATGGCTGTTCCAGTGTAGGATATCATAGTATTGGTGTTGCACTTATCAGCATTTATATTGCAATATTTTTATCCAAAATTGGATTTGAAATATGTATGAGAAATGTTGTGGTAGCTGCTTTGTGTCATGATTTGGGAATACTTGGCAGATACGAAAAATATAAAAATAACAGAGAATGTTGTTCAAGACATCCAAAAGATTCGGTTGAAGTATATAAAGCTCTTTCTGAGAAGCTTCAGTTAAGCGATGTGGATAATGAGAGGGTTGAAAATGCAATAAGAAGGCACATGTTCCCACTTACTCCTATTCCACCCAAATATATTGAAGGTGTGATAATTAATATCGCGGATAAGGCAAGCTCTATCTTTGAAAAGGTGGGTGTATCTCCAGCCATTGCATTCCATGCAGGTATGATACAGGCTCAGAAGATAGCGTGACTGTTTTAAATAATGTAAAATGAATAAAAGGGCATATATTCTTCTTATCTATTCTGTAAGTTTGATTTTGGATGATTTTTACTGACGGAGGACATAATGGGGAAAAAAACCAGAACGACAGAGAAAAAGACTTATACCAGAAATGGCGTAACCAGGGCAGCTGTAACAGCTCTTGCTTTTTTGATTCAGTTTTTATGGATTTTCTTTTTGTTTAGATGGATAGGCAGATCTTATGCACCTATAGCTTTTGCAATGCAAGTGATTGCTATTATTCTTGCACTTGTGATATACGGTAAGGAAATGAATGCTGCTATAAAAATGCCGTGGCTTATTATTATAGCCGGATTTCCTGTATTTGGACTATCATTATATCTATTTGCCGGCTTATCCGGTTCCACGCAGAATATGCGTAAAAGATTCGAAGCAATAGATCAGATTTTGTTTCAGGCTATACCTCAGAACGAAGAAATCATGAATTCTCTACGTGAGAAGGATAGTGATGCATATTCACAGGCGTATTATATTTCTAATTTCACAAAGTTTCCTATTTATACCAATAATAGAATTGAATATTATGATTCCGGTTTTAAAGGACTGAAGGCTCAGCTTGAAGCTTTGAAAAAGGCTGAAAAATATATTTTTATGGAATATCATGCTATTGAAGACAGTACTGCATTTCATGAAATTGAAGAGATTCTTGCAGAAAAAGCTGCAAATGGAGTAGAAGTCAGGATATTCTACGATGACATAGGAAGTATTGGATTTATTAATCTGGATTTTACAAAAAGGATGGAGGAAAAGGGCATCCAATGCAGATGCTTTAATCCTGTTATTCCAGTTGTCAATTTCTTTTTTAATAACAGAGATCATAGAAAAATTACAGTTATTGATGGTAAAGTTGGATTTACAGGCGGTTACAATCTTGCAGATGAGTATTTCGGTTATACAGAGCCCTATGGTGTTTGGAAAGATACCGGGATAAAAATTGAGGGTGAAGCAGTTAAATCTTTTACAATGATGTTTCTTGAAATGTGGAATGCGATCAGAGCAACAGATTCAGATGATAAAGATTTTGATTACTTTTTCCCTGACGTTGAAAAGCAGCCTTCCAAAGGCTTTGTTGCACCGTATGCTGATTCACCGCTTGATAAAGAACATACCGGAGAAAATGTATACCTTAACATTATTAATTCTGCAACTAAATATGTATATTTCATAACGCCATATCTTATAATAACAGGTGAAATGGATAAGTGTCTTAGACTTGCAGCCAAAAAGGGTGTTGATGTTAGAATTATTACACCCGGAATACCAGATAAGAAACTTGTATACAGAATTACAAGGTCCTATTACGGATCACTTGTAAAAAATGGAGTTCGAATATATGAATATACACCAGGATTTAGTCATGCAAAAATGTGTGTATGCGATGATAAGTTTGCTACCTGTGGAACAATCAATCTCGATTATAGAAGTCTTTATCATCATTTTGAGAATGGAACGTGGATGTATGACACGGATACTGTAATGGATATAAAGAAAGATTTTATAGAGCTATTTCCACAGTGTAGAGAAGTTACAGAGGAATACAAATTAAAGCAGAAAAAGGGCGTTGATCTGATTCAAAGTACTCTTAGACTTTTTGCCCCTTTGCTTTAATTATAATTATTACAATGTAAGATCATTTTTGCGGTTCTTTTTACGTTTGATTTCTTCCATATATCCGGCGGTAATGATACCGGAAGGAAGAGCTATAATTGCTACGCCAACAAGTGCGGAGATCATGGTGACACATCTTCCTATTTCGGTTTTGGGGGAGATGTCTCCATATCCTATTGTTGTGATGGAAATTGTTGACCAGTATAATGCATCAAAAAAGTGTTCAAAAATTTCGGGCTCCAACTGGAAAACTATTAAAGCAGATGCGTATATGTAGATTACTGTAAAAGTCAGTACGGCAAACAGTTCTTTTTTTACTCTTTTTATTACATTAGAGATAGTTGTCATTGTAGATGAGTATCTTATAACCTTCAAAACCTGTAAAATTCTAAATAGTCTGAAGAACTCAATAATGTCATGTGTTCCCGGAAGTATAAATGAAAATATCGGGACAATACAGAGCAAATCTATTATTGCCATAGGTGTTGTTGCATAGTATAAATAGGCATGGATATCTTTAATACCCATCTTATAATCTGAAGTATAGATTCTCAGAAAATAATCAATTATAAATATAAGAATAACTATGAGATCAATTAATTTGGTGTATACGTTAGTTATTCTGAGCATTAGTGGAGTAAAACCAACAAGTATTGCAACTATTATTGTTGAGTCATAAAATATGCTGGCCATATCATTGTTATGACCAACCTCTATTATTTCATAGATTCTTTTCTTTACAGAGCTACTGGTAAGTTTCATTATGATGCCCCCGTCTTATAAGAAATTTAAATCGAATTAATAACAAGTGCGTTTAATACCAATAAAATTGCGATTATTATTACTGAAAAAGTAATAGAGATTTTGTCGAGAGTTTTATGATCTTCTTCTTTTATACCTAACTCGGCAGCCTTTTTTTCATACTCGTCCATATAGTCCATCTCCTTATAATGTATTTATTAAATTGTTGAACTTTAGATAAAATCTATAATAATTCTAGCATTTTTTTTATGCAAAGTGTTTGATTTTTCGTCGAATAATTATTTTTTAATTGTTTTAAGATTTAGTTAATATATGGAATAATTATTTAATTAAGGTGTTGTATTATCGGATGCTTAAAGGGTAATTTATATTTTTGGATGAGATAAAATTTTCCTCATAAAAGGATGAAATTGAATAAAAACGGTTGAAACTAATAAAAAACGTGATATAGAATATATATATAAATTTTTTTATATTTTCTGGAGGTGGTATTTATGGCAAGTTATTCTGAAATTGTAAAAGAGGCTAAAAAGACACTGAAGTTGGTTGACAAAGCAAATATCAAACAGCATCTTGCCGTGGAAATCGACATTACAGGTGAGGGAGAGGGCGCTTTCTACATTGAATTTGATAAAGGAAGCATAAAGGTTGAACCTTATGAATATTATGACAGAGATCTTCTTATTAGAGCAGAGTCGGATGTTATATTAGGATTTTTGTCTGGAAAGTTATCTCTTGATAAAGCTAAAGAGAGTGCTGTTATTGAAGGAAGTCATGAAAAGACAGTAATATTAAAAGATATATTTGCACCTGTTAAGCTTGAAACAAAAAAAGAAGAAAGTAAAAAAATAGGTACAAAAAAGGAAGAGTCCAAGAAAATAGCTACAAAAAAGGAAGATTCAAAAAAAATAGCTACAAAGAAAGAGGATTCTAAAAAGATATCTACCAAAAAAGAAGATTCTAAAAAGCTCACTACTAAAAAAGAAGAATCAAAGAAAATTGCAACTAAAAAAACTGATTCACCAAAGATATCTACTACAAAGAAATAATTCTCAAAGTGTTAAAGTGATATCTTGAGTTATTAGAGGAATTAGATTTTTAAATATTTCATATTTGAACAGTAAAAAAGGGCCAAAGTATGTTCATTATCTGATATGCTTTGACCCTTTTGATATTTTATTTTTTGTGCTTTTAGAGCTCTGAGAAACCAAAACCATTGCAAAGAGCATCTATTTTTTGAGAATTTCTACACATTGGGCAATTGTCAGGTGTATAGGATGCATAGTCTGGAATATCACTCATTGAGAAAAGATAATTAACAGGAATGTTTTCAACCTTGTATGCAGCTGAGAATATAGCGGATATTCCTGAAACATTGCCGCCATAATATTGTACACCGCGGACAGCTCTGCTAAGTGTATTACCAGTAGTAGCAGAAGCAAGAAGGATAAGAACATGTTTCCCTTCAATCATCATTCTGATATTATCACGGAATATCATCTGGCCCTGAGTATCATATTCAGGAGTTGCAACGTAGATTGTTTTATGTGAATTCATGGACTGTATACCTGCAACAGTAAGTTCATCAGCAAGGTATGCACCTATAACCTGTGTTCCATCCAGACATACAATTGTATCTACAATAGTGGAATTTACATATTCAGCAGCAAGTGCTCTTGCAGCAGCCTTTGCTTCGCTTTGTCTTGCTTTCATTGTAGTCATGTCAATATAATAATTGATGTGTGAGTTTGGGGTAACAAAATGACCTGGAATGATTTTTAATACTACGTCTGGGAAATGTTTTGATCTGATTTTGGTAATTTCGTTCATAAAATTCATACCTCTCTTATTCTTAAAATATAGACAATAATTAAAATTGCTCTCACAGCAATTATTAGTTTTGAAAGTTTGTTTATTGAATCAGAATAATCAGTTTTAGAAGTAAAAAATCTTTGAGAAATAACTACATATTAATAATAAAATAAAAAACAATAATTATCAATAAAATAAAAATTAAGTAGAATGTGATATACTTTATTTATGGCGCTTAAAAGCGAATGTTTAAACATTTTTATAAAACTTTAATAAAAGACAAGAGGTGACAAATGGCTAAAGGATCAAATCAAAAATTAAAACTATCGTACCTGAAAAAAATAATGCTTGAAAAAACAGATGATGATCATGGGCTTACCATGCCTCAGATAATAGAGGAGTTGGAAAAATATGAGGTCACTGCAGAACGAAAAAGCATCTATACAGATCTTGAAGATCTTGAGAAGCTTGGCGTGGAAATAATTAAAGAAAAAAATGGAAGAGAACATTTATATCATGTAGGCGGCAGACTTTTTGAGCTTGCTGAGATAAAACTTATAATTGATACTATTCAGGCTTCTAAATTTATAACTGAAAGAAAATCCAGACAGTTAATAGAAAAGCTTAAAAGTCTTGTAAGTAAATATGAAGCACAGCAGCTTTCAAGACAGATTTATGTTCATGGACGCATTAAGACACAGAATGAAAGCATTTATTATAACGTCGATTACATTCATAATGCTATAAATAATAATAAAAAGATACAGTTTAAATATTATAAATGGGATATAAATAAAGAGCTGATTTTAAAAAATAAAGGAAATGCATTTGTTGTAAGTCCATGGGCACTTACATGGGATGATGAAAATTATTATATGGTAGCATATGATGATTTCTCAGGGAAAATAAAGCATTACAGAGTTGATAAGATGACTGGAATATCTGTTACAGAGCAGAGCCGTGATGGAAAAGAATTATTTGAGAATTTTGATATTACTTCTTATTCAAAAAAGAATTTTGGAATGTATGGAGGTGTAAATAAGCGTATTTGTATTGAGTTTCCGGATTATCTTTGCGGTGTATTTATTGATAGATTTGGGAAAGATATTGAGTTTAGAGAAGTAGATGATTCGCATCATAAATTTTATGTATCAGTTGCCATAAGTCCTCAGTTTTTTGGATGGATTTTTAGCCTTGGAAAAGAAGTAAAGGTTACTGAACCTGAAGACATAGTACTTGAAATGAAACAATATCTTGCGGATATTGCTAAGAATTATTGATTTAATTCCGGGTATCAGTTAAAGCTTTGGTATAATGTCATAAATTAATAAAAACTTTATCACAATATAATTGTACAAAATCGAATATAAGACTATAATTATACTAGAAAGGATTTTGAAAAGGGTGATAAATGATATGGAAAATACATTAGAATTTCATGAACCAAAATTTGAAGATGCATCGAAGCTTGCTAAAATATACGCACTTAGAGATAACAGCACTTGTGACAGTACTGTTTTAGATACATTTATATGGAAGAATTTTTATAAAACAAAAATTCATATAGAAGAGAATGCGGCTCTTATCTTAATGGAAGATAAAGAAGGATTTTTTGCCGCTATGCCATATTGTAGTGAAGAAAAACTTGGAGAGTACTTTGAGAAATTAAAACAATACTTTAATGATGTTCTTAAGACTCCTCTTAGAATACTACTTGCCGATGAAGAAGCCTTAAATGCGTTAAATCTTTTTGATTCATCGAATTTTACAATTACTGAAGAAAGTGATCTTAAAGATTATTTATACAACGCAGAGAATTTAAGAACTCTTGCAGGGAAAAAGTTCCAAAAAAAGAGAAATCTTGTAAATAAATTCAAAAAAGAATATGAAGGCAGATGGGAATATAAAACTTTGTGCTGTTCAGATGCTTATTTTCTTGAAGAATTTATGAAAAAATGGGTTAAGCAAAGACTCAGTGAAGGAGTTGACAGCGAAGAGACACTTCTTATAGAAAAAGACGGTGTTATAAATATTCTTATGAACTGCGATAAAATTACATTTAGAGTAGGTGGAATTTTTATCGATGATGCATTAGAAGCATTTACTATTGGTTCATATAATACCAGAGAGAAAATGGTGGTTGTAAGTATTGAGAAAGGTAATTCAGAGATACCGGGAATATATCAGGTTATAAATCAGCAGTTCCTTTTAAATTCATATGAAGATGCAGAAGTGGTTAATAGAGAAGACGATATGGGTCTGGAAGGCCTTCGCCATGCTAAAGAAAGCTATAATCCAATTGGATTTGCAAGAAAATATAAGGTACTACAGAAATGATTGAAATTATACGGGATAAATCACAGACAAGGAAGCTCTATGAGGAATGCTTTGACGATCCTGAAAGCTTTGTTGATTATTATTATGATGATAAATGCAGTGATAATATTATTGTTGCAAGCAGGGAAGAGGATGAAGTAATTTCTATGCTTCATCTTAATCCTTATGTAATGAATGTTTGTGACAAGGTTATAAAAAGCTATTATATTGTTGCTGTGGCGACAACTGGAACAAGGCGCCACGAAGGACAGATGAGTAAGGTTTTTGACAAAACATTTGATATTTTAGGCAAACAGCATATACCATTTGTATTTCTTCTTCCGGTTGATGAAAATATATACAGATGGCTTGGATTTGAAACTGTATGTAGTTTTAGACATGATAAGATAATGAATTATGAAAGAATAAAGGAAAATTTTGATGTGTACTGCATACAAGATGAGGTATATTTGAGACGGATGAAGAAGGAACTTGAGCTACAGGAACTTGGTGATGGCGAAGTACTTCCAGATAATCCTGTTATTATGGCTAAGGTTACTGATCTTGATGCTTTTTCGGAAATGGCCGGGCAGAAATTTGACTCGGAAAAAAGTGCACTTAAATGGCTAAAAAATAAAAAAATATATATATGCGAAGAAGTCTGAATTTATTGAGAAACAGTAAATTCAGACTTCTTTTATTTTTTTAATATATTACGAAGCATATTGTAAAATAGTTTCGTTTATCTTTTCTTTAACAATGGAGGATATTTCCTGCGAGGACAATTCCTTATAATCATCATAATAAAGCGGTTTTAAAAAATGTACCTGTGTAGTAACAGGAAGAAGAGACCAGGATGTCAAATCAAAAACCTTGTAGGAGTTGATCAGTGCAACTGGAACAATTGGGCTTTTTGATTTTATTGCACATTTAAATGCACCAGGAAGGAAATCCTGTAGTGTATTATGATTTTCTTTGTAGCCGCCTTCCGGAAATACTATATAACGTCGTCCATTGCTTACTTCCTGGATTATTTGATAAATAGCTTTTATCTGGCTTCTGATATTGGTTTTGTCCATCCTGCAGCCTTTTAATAGCGTTATAAATTCATTTGCAAAAAGCAGATGAGATCTTTTTTCGTCAATTAAGATGGTGCAGGGCTTTTTATGAACAGATATTATTCCGAGGGTATCGTATTTCCCCTGATGATTAGCAAACATTACATATCCGCCGTGTTCGGGAAGATTTTCTGTTCCAAAAGCCTTGGTTTTAATACCACCATTATTTTTCATAATTGCAATCATATGCCTTGCAATTTTGTATCTTCTTGCTTCGTCATAACTTTTATCATGTTTTTCTATATATACAACTTTTAACATGTAATAGATTATAAAAGGCAATGAAATTAAACAAACAAAAAATAGTCTTAACATAACAAACCTCTATATGACTCCAAAAGGGTCACTTTTTAACAAAGAATATTATATCAATTTGAATATACATATATCAAGTAATTTGTGCACAATTTATTTTTGACATTACATATTAAAGAATGCTAAAACAACAAAAGCGTTTGTTTTTATATATTACTGGATTTGCAAATGAATATGTGTACATGTTATGGTACAGCATAAAGATAGCTGTACATGTTGTTGGACAGATAAAAATGTAAGATTTGATTATCAATAAACGAGAAACGTTGTACGAGAAGGGAGCCTATTATGTTAGTTGCATTTATTCTTACATTTCTTACAGTTTTACCATTTGCTTATGTCACTTATAACAGATATGTTGATTTGATTTATGATATAAAAGAATCTATTGGCGCCAGGATTGCAAGATATCCTTTATATATTGCTATGTCAGTATTTTTTGGCGGCCTTGGAGTAGGATATATTTTTCTTATGTATATCTGGTATAACATTTATTCATTTGTAATTTGATGGTATAAGTATTTTTTATTTAAATAGCTTATGCTGGAAATAATATACAAAGGCAATTTTTATGTAATAACTACAGAAAATTGATGTAATAACAACTATTTAAAAACTATAAAAGAATTATAAAAAATATGTTAAAAAAACTAATCTATTATTTTAAAAAGCCGATATATAAATTAGACAACTTGTGCACCAATTATTTTTGGTATACGAAAAGGATTTCGAAAAAATAAGAACAAGGAGGTCGTGAGTATGGCTATTAATATGGATTATTCTAAATTGGTTAACAAAACACAGGCACAGATTTTCGGTGAAAACCTTGCCAGATATATGGATAAAACGGGAAAAACCAAAAAAGAACTGGTTTTATATCTTCAGGCAGATCCTAAGACTGTAAAATTATGGTTAAAAGGTGTCAGACGTCCCCAGCTTGAGCATTCCAGAAAAATAAGTGAATGGCTTGGAGTAGAATTAAATGATTTATATCTGGATTATAAAAATTGATCGGGATAATGCTTGTAAGAAATTATTATTATAAGAGATATACAAAATTAATAATTATTAATCTTTGGAAAAGAGGCTTCAGTCACTTTGTGATTTAGTCTCTTTTTTGTTGCTATTATACCGGGATTAGAATCAATATTTTTA
>JAILEJ010000050.1 GCA_024688095.1 Butyrivibrio sp. | reverse complement strand
ATCTGTTCATCCGTTAATCCATATGTCATTATCAGATTTGATTGAATCATATCCCTTCAAACTCCTATCTATTATGATGATTTATGTTTATACCGGAATAATAGCAAAGTCATACGACAACAGTATTGTAATTCGAAAAAGGACTCAAATAATTATCTCTCTCATATGATTTCTGTATATTCAAATATCATCCTCATCAGCCATCCTTATAAATCCTTAAAACTTCCATAGTTATTCTTTGGCTCCCCAAATATACTTAACCGGATTCTGATTACCTTTAGGGAATAGCTCTGTTACCATCTTTCCAATATATTTATCCCTTATTTCAGGTTCTGCTACATCACCCACAAACTCAAGCCTACCAGCATCTTTGTCGGGACGAGCATCCAATGTTGTTTGCATCTTAATCGTAGAATGAGCCGGTAGCCACTGAACAATCTTAAAAACTTCAAGAACCATTCCGTCATATACAGAAAAAGCATACTTTACTTTATCTGCTTGCTCTTTGTTTACTCTCCAGCAGCATCTGGTATTTTCATATATTTCAAAACAAGACATACCATAATGATATGCCTGATTGATTCTGATCATAATAACATTTTCCGTAATATCATCTTCTGTGAGAATCTTTGTATCATATCTACGGTTCAATTCATCTACATCAATTCTTCCATAAACACTTGAGTGATGTCCCTTTTGTACATTGGTAAGATTCTTAATCCCTATAAGATCAATAGCGGCAGCTTCAACTTTTAGCGCTGTCTCCTCATCAACTCCATGAACAAGAATCTCTATGATTGGTTCTTTGCCTGCAGATAATATTTCCTGTATTTTTTCAACCTTCTCACTTGCATTTATATAAGACAGATGGTCAAAGCAACGGTTTCCCTTACCTTTTCCAATATAAAAAGGCTGTTTAGTATCCGGATCCGAATACAAATACACATAATAACCTATGTTCTCAAGCGTTTTCTTAGTAAACTCTTTTGACTTGCTCATAATCATCACATCCTTTGGGTCTATTTAAAAAGATCAAATAGAGAAAAACTGGTTTTTTTATACACCTTGTTATATGCAGCCTTTTTGGGATTCTTAAGCCATCCCATCCCTTTCTTACCATATCCGGGAATAACTGCTTTCTTAACTGATCTCTTTAATTTTCCAGTTGTTCGAGCTTTGATACTTCTTTTTAAGCTCGGTTTTCTCATTCCAAATTTCATGACTCAATCTCCGATCATAAGAATGCTAATCTTTCTTATAAATCTTTCACTTCAACTGTTACTTCACTCTCATCGTTGACCTGGAACATCCAAACCACATTGGCTGTAGTTCCATCCTGTACGTTCGTATCACATGGAATATATCCGTTATACTCTTCGCCGGTAAAAACAATTGGAGATAATTCTACTCCATTTTGAAAAGCCATTACGTCCTTCCAATCGGCTGGCATTGCTGTCTCACCACTATTATTTGTATAAGTGGTATAAATACAGACAACCTTGTAGTCATCATGAACAGTAGCAAACTCTTGATTAGTTATTTCTAATATGTGTTTAGGTGTCGAGTTCCCACACGCAGTTAAAACCAACATCGTTGCCACCATAATTGCAAATATCTTAACTATTTTCTTCATGCTATTACCCCTCATATTAGTTATTTCAAAATTTCTTAAGCTGAGAGAGCAATTCCTCATTTCTTTTAATTAATTCACTAATGCTTTCTTGAGACAAAGAATCATGTGTTGGCTGTTCCATTAGTGATTTCTGTGAAACTAATTCATAATCCTTTTTCCACTCATCACTATCACAGTATTCTCCCAGTTTTCTTATTTCATCTTGGATCGCATTAAACTCAGCTAATTTCTTTTCCATTTCTGTTAGGCTTAGCGATGCCGCATTATATAACTCTTCCATTTTTTTAATGCGTTCTTTCTCGTTTAAATCAGAATCGTTATCACTTATTGTCCATTCCTTATCACTTGCTTTAATTACAAGCTGGCAATCCATAGCATCTAAGAACTTAATAAGTGTATCTACTCTAAGTCCATTTGCCCTTTGTAGCTTTGTCGAAACACCGCTTGCATGGGAATATCCCAGTTTTTGAGCAAGTGAAGCCTGGGTATAGCCTTTGTACTGCATCACTTCTTTAATAACATCGTTTATCATTTATTTAGGCCTCTTATAGCAAAATATATCTACTAATTACTTTTTCTTTTTGTTTTTATACTCCAGTTTCATCTTCTCTATTTCATGTATTGCAGGTATCCGATCTGACTCCGTAACCACTTGGTCCATTTTCATCAGCTTATTTACAAGCATATGTCTGTTATTATGGCTGTCTGGTTTACTTGCTGTCTCCCATGGCTCTTTTCCAGGGCCGTTATATACTTCATAAATATCTCCGGAACGATTCAGATAAAGAACTATCAGGTATTCAGGTTCATGGTTGATGACGATGTTATCTTGTTGTGAAATCTTAATCTGAACTTTCTTTCCCTCTATTTCACCATCATGAGCCACAGCCGAAGCCGTATATAACTCTATGCCATAATAGTAAGCAGCCATCACCTCACCAATGCTTCCAACCAAGTGACCATCTAATGTGAAATGTCTGCCTGGGAACTCAGCTTCCAATGTATTTACAATCTTTATCAGATCCTGTACCTGTTGCTTTACTCCATCAATACTTTCCTTTTTATAAATCAATTTATCCATGTATTTGTCTCCAAGGTGCAATACCTACCAGACAATTAAAGGAATCAGATATCCCATTTATGACCTTTCTCACCTTTAATACCTTGTCTAAGTCCTTC
>JAILEJ010000049.1 GCA_024688095.1 Butyrivibrio sp. | reverse complement strand
CCTTCCACGTGATATGCAGTATCCTGCTGCATCATGTCTTCAACAATTTTTTTATCTTCTATATTGTATTTTCTTATTGAAATCTTTGTTTCTGCCATGCAACTTCTCCTTTGGTGGATGTAATTACTTTGAGGATTATTTTCATAATCCCAATAAAAACTTCATTTCGTTATATGAAGCTGTGAATTTTAATCTTATTTCATAAGTCCGCTGAAATTTGCCTTCTGGTCTTTATGAGTGTAATGATCCATAGTTATAGTTAGCTTTTCCAAAATCTGTTCGTAATAATCAAGCTTTTTGCCACCAAGCTTTCCGGATGCTTTTTTGTCTGACATAATTTCCTTAAATTCAGTGAAATCGGCCTGCGCCGCATCTTTGTAATTATTCGATGCGTTCATATATAATTTTTGAAGAATTATTTCTAATTCTTTATCCCTTGTCAAAAATTCAAACATGTTATCCCTCCTACTACTATCATAACATTTACAATTCAGGAAAAAAATCATTTTATAGTTTAGAAAAATTGATTATTAGTCCAGAACTTCAATATCATATATATCTGAAAATTTAATCCGGGTATTTACTATCTGCAGCCGCCTTTCCATAATATCAATCTTTGACAGAACACCTGTAATTTGAAGATATTCACCATTCCTGAAATAAACTACTTTTAATATATTTCCTTCGGATACTGTTCCCATAATTTCATCAAGTTCTTCACGGCGTTCTTCAGAAAGTTCAATTTTGGGAACAACTATTTTTTCCTTGGACTTAAGTGCTTCAGTAAGTCCAACAAGGGCTGCAAAGGGTTGGAACTGTTTGGCTCTCATTTCAGGTGTCATTTTTCTTCTATAGCTAGAACCCACTTGAATGACCTCCAATCTGATGATTTCGTATTTTAGTTGTTCCATTTTCCATAAGATTCATGCCCTTAAGAACTGCATCTTTACCATATTTACGCTTGAGTTCTATAACTGCCTTTTGAATTCGTCTGTTTTTATCAAGCATTTCAAGGTTCTCGAACATGTTAAACTGATGAAATTCTTCAGGTATTACATTATTGCATGTAAGCCCGACTCTTCTAATTGGAAAATCCCTATAGGTTGTCTGTTCATAGAGTCTTACTACTGCCGGAATTATATTGATATCAGCGTTAGTCTCATCTGGAAAGCTTACAGTTCCACCTGTTGAAGGGATATTTTTGGTATCAGAATAGCCTATATACATAGTTATTGATTTTGTTACAAGCTCTTTATCAACAAGATCCAGACAAAGAAGATCTGCCATTTCCCTTACAACAAGTTTTGCATCCTCAAAGCTATAATCCTTCATCAGTACCTGTCCATTAGAAAGCGAGTTATTTTTGGAATGATAATTATGTATATCTCTCATGGTAGTTATTTCCCTGCCCCAGGCATGATCAATGAGAAGCTCTGCATCTATTCCAAATTCCCTGTACAATGTATCTTCATCAGCATGGGCAACCTGTCCCATATTGTAGAGACCATATTTCTTAAGTCTTCTTTCTGTTCCTGGACCAATTCTCCAAAAATCTGTAAGCGGCCTGTGATCCCATAAAGTTTCGCGATAGCTCTTTTCATCAAGGATTCCTATATAGTTGGAAGCATGTTTAGATGTAATATCAAGTGCAATCTTTGCAAGATAAAGATTTGTTCCAATACCCATAGTTGCTCTTATACTGAGCTCGTCCAATATAGTATTCATAATTTTAATTCCAAGCTCTTTGGCTGAGACATGATACATATCAAGATAATCTGTAACATCCAGAAACGCTTCATCTATAGAATATACATGTATGTCTTCTTTGCTGATATATCTTAAATATATGGCATATATCTCTGCTGCATAATCTATATAAAGCTGCATTCTGGGCTTTGCAATTATTAGTCCAAGCGCCTGAGGAATCTCATTTATTCTGCATCTGTTTTTTACTCCAAGCTTTTTAAGTGAAGGCGAGACTGCAAGACAGATAGTGTTCTTACTTCTGTCAGGATCGGCCACAACAAGATTGTTATATAGCGGATCAATCCCTCTTTCTGCACATTCAACTGATGCATAAAAGCTTTTTAGATCAATTATAATGTAAGTTCTCTGCTCCATTTATATTAATACTCCCATATGAACCTCCCCAACCGACTTCGCCGGAAGGGGTTTTTTAGTCTACAATTCATAATTTTCC
>JAILEJ010000042.1 GCA_024688095.1 Butyrivibrio sp. | reverse complement strand
AATGATAAATCAAAGCCTGGTCAGAGAGACAGTTATATTCCGTCAACTGCGTCTCTTGCTGCTGAGTTGGGACTTCCAACCAGTAATTATAATTCTATGGGAATAATGGAAGATTTTCTTCCGGTTTCTGCTGTAGAGGCTGATAATAAGGTCAATACAGATTCTTTTGTGACGGAAATGTCTAAGTAAAATCCAATATGCGAGGTTAAAAATTGAATTATAAGGTGGATATAAATGGCATAGAGGTAAATGCTGTTTATTCAGATGAAAATATAGAAAATATTTTTGTTCCAATTTTGAAAAAGATGAAACGCATTCAGGAAGAAAAAGGAAGGCGTATTCTAGTACTTCTTGCAGCACCGCCTGGAGCTGGGAAAAGTACTCTTTTGAGCTTCTTAAAATATCTGTCTGAAACTAATGAAGACCTTTCGCCAATAACTACAATAGGTATGGATGGTTTTCATAGATATCAGGATTATCTCACGAGTCATAAAATTCAAAGAGATGGTAAAAGCTATTCCATGGTGCAGGTAAAAGGATGTCCGGAAACGTTTGATTTGGATCTACTTATAGATAGAATCAAGCGTGTTTCTAATGGAGAAAAATGTGGTTGGCCAGATTATAACCGCATGACGCACAACCCACAGGAAGATGCAATATATGTAGATGGAGATATCGTTCTTCTTGAAGGAAACTATCTTCTGTTAAATCATCCTGGCTGGTCTGATATAAAGAGTTTTGCAGATCTGACAATTAGTGTTTCAGCGGATGAGGATATGTTAAGAGGAAGACTCCTTGACAGAAAAATAAAAAGTGGAAATACGCCTGAGAAGGCTGCAGAATTTGTGGATTTTAGTGATATGCATAATGTAAGGATCTGTTTAAACGACTCTGTCAAGGCAGATATAAATTTGAGAGTTATGGAAGATGGAACCTACAAATTATTGAATTCAATAAAATAAAGAAATCTGAATAAGTCAGTTATAAATAACTTATTGAAAAAGAGAACTATAATAAAAATATCTATTGAAAAAAGAGATCTATAATAAATAAGCTATCTATTGAAAAAAGAGATCTATAATAAATAAGCTATCTATTGGAAAAAGAAATCAATAAAGTAGAAACTATTGAAAATATAAATGAATAATAAATCATGGAAAAAGATTTTAAGAAAAATAATACTAATATTAAAAATCAAAAGAAAAAAATAGAATCAAAAAATATAAAAAACCCAAAAAAGAAAACAGAGCCAAAGCCCATTGTTATTGACAACAAAACCGGGATTCCTAAAGAAATTCTGGACTTGGATGACCGCGAGCTTGCAATGTATCTGCGCGAATTAATTCGGAGAAACAACGAAAAATAAATGCAAAAACGATATAAAAGAAATTGGCAGGTTTGGGGCTTCAATATATCATAAAAACGGAGAAAGGATTAAAGAAATGTATTCCTATAGAAAAGTATTATCTGTCTGTGCCGGAGAGAGAAGATTGTAGGAAAAAGCTGTGAGAGAGAAGCTATGCGATAGATACAAAACTTAAACTTGCAAAAAGAGAATTCATCTATATATTTTATATATTTTGCTAGAGTGTCCATGAATTTTTTATAAAAGAACATTTGTTTGTGCTGAAGATAAATCCATGTTATAATGCATAGTATGCATAGTATACATAGTATAGAAATAAATGGGAGGAATTGCAACTTTGTACAACAGAGCAAATTCATAATTCGTAAATATTCTTCAGACATGGATTACAAAGCAGTGTTCCTTAATAATATAAATAAAAAAGAAAGGAAAGTACTGTAAAACTAACAATATAGCTAAAAATGGAAAAAAATTATAGTAAATGTAGCTGACTGAATTTTTTTATCGTTAAAAGTCTACTCGTTTTAACAGGAATGGAATAACTATTTATTAGTTTTCAGTAATGGCAATAATATGCACTTTGTGGATGCGAAAGGACTACTTACCAGGAGTGGCGGTCACTATGGAATGAATATATACAGAGGGTGTTCGCACGGATGCATCTACTGTGACAGTCGTAGTCGTTGTTATCAATTTACTCATCCCTTTGAAGATATAGAAGTTAAGCAGAATGCGCCGGAATTATTAGAAAAAGCACTGAAATCAAAAAGACAAAGGTGTATGGTTGGCACTGGTGCAATGTCTGATCCGTATATGCATTGTGAAAAAGAGTTGCAGCTGACAAGGAAGAGTCTTGAGATTATAAAACGATATGGCTTTGGGGTAGCGATACAGACAAAATCTGATCTTATCTTACGGGATATTGATTTGTTGGATGAGATTAACTGCTCTGCAAAGTGTGTAGTGCAGATGACTTTAACGACCTGGGATGATGAAGTGTGTCAGATATTAGAGCCGAATGTCTGCAATACAAAAAGGCGGATAGAAGTACTTGAAGAAATGCATAAAAGGGAAATTCCTACTATAGTATGGTTGACTCCGATTCTGCCTTTTATTAATGATACGGAAGAAAATATTACATCTATCTTGAATGAATGTATTCGGGTAGGTGTAAAAGGAATCATAGATTTTGGTATGGGACTGACGCTTAGAGAAGGCGACCGGGAGTACTATTATGCAGCACTGGATAAGTACTTTCCTGGTATGAAGGAACGCTATATTAAACGGTATGGAAATGCCTATGAATTGCCAAGCCCCCAAGCTTTGGAACTGACGAAGATTTTTCAAAGAATCTGCAGGGAAAACGATATAATGTCAAAGCCGGAAGATTGTTTTAGGTTTATGAATGACATCCCGGAACAATATACGCAGATGAGTATATTTGATTTGTAAAGAAAGGACACACCATGGAAACATTTTATTAT
>JAILEJ010000031.1 GCA_024688095.1 Butyrivibrio sp. | reverse complement strand
TCGATGAGATCAGACCTCGCTATAAGTGGAATGAAAGCTGCAAGGGCTCAGTGCCAGCAGCTATGAGATGCTTCTACGAAAGTACTGATTATGAATCATTCATCAGAAATGTCTATAGCCTTGAGTGCGACAGTGATACATTTGGAGCTATTGCTGGTGGTGTTGCAGAAGAGTTCTATGGCGGATTTGGCAGTATCGATGCTGATGGAATATTGAGAGAGTATCTGGATGATTATTTGATGGATATTATAACTAAATAAAGATCTGACCCCATCAGGCAGAAATTTTATTTCTGCCTGATGTTTTTGATATATAAAGGTTATCATTGGTTGAAAGGCTCATTATTTCTCCTTCATAATAAAAAACACACAATCGATCAAATATTACTATAAAACAGAAAATTAAAAATAAATTAAAAATGTATTTAATAAGTTATTAAGATGAATGAAATTAAACTTATAATTTGACCTGGTAGATTTATGATATGATAAACGTTGTTTATATCAAATGAAAAGCATTTAAAAACTCAATTGATTGGAGAAAAAATGATCAGAAAATTTAGTGAAGTAAATGGATTATATATAGAAAAAATAATAGGGCAGGACAGGCTTGCTTATGCCACGTCAGATTCTGAAGATTTATATGATCTTATAGAGTATTCTAAACGCGGAGGCTATCAGGGCTCTGTCATAATTTTTTATGATTTTGAAAATGGTAAGGTTTATAGACCATTTGAGAAAAAGAGAGATGTGATTTACAGTAAGCCTGAATATGTTGATGGATATTACTATTTTTTGCAGGCAGATTATGGCCTTAAGAAAGTTACACTGTATAAGTACATGCCTGAAACAGTTCTTGAAAAGGTTACAGAGTTTAGTACAGACGATGTGAATTTATATAATCTTGGAATAATGGGTGAAAAAGTACATGTAATAAGCCAGGAAGGAAATGCATTTTGCTGTTATTATCCTGAGAAATTTTCTTTTACCCTGGAGAATCATGAAACTGTACAATTTATTTATGATGAACTGGTATACATCGAAGCATGGGTGGAAGAAGGATGGGACGAAGAAAAAGACTGCGCCACAGATAATTACAAGTATTATAGTAAGGTTGTTATCAGAGACTTTGATGGGAACAAAATATCAGAGGAAATAGGCTCTATCTATCAGGCAACAGATGGAACATATTGGATATCATAAGACTTAATATCGACAAGGTGAAAGGAACAGGCCTTGAATCTGAGGCAGCATTAAGGCAGAGATGTAGAACAATATAATGGTAGTAACTACTAATTGATTTATTTCAAAAGATAAGTTCACTTAGCAGATATAAGATGTCTAATGGGTTTAAAGTGAGGAAGTGGCAAAGAGGCAGCGTATGATTTTTGAAGAAGGAAGCAATTTACCTATTCAGGGTGTAAATATTAGCTGGGATAAAATAGATGAAAGCAGCTATTTACGCGGAATTGAAGCGATTAAAGATTTGGAATATCTGAAATTTAATAAAAATATTACTATTTTTGTAGGTGAAAATGGAAGCGGTAAGTCCACAATGCTAGAAGCTATTGCAGTAAGTTATGGATTTAATCCTGAAGGGGGAACCAGAAATTATAACTTTTCAACGTATGATTCTCATTCCGAATTATGTGATGCGATAAGACTATCCAGAGGATATTATAAGCCCAAGTGGGGATACTTTCTAAGAGCGGAGAGCTTTTACAACGTTGCTTCTGCTGAAGAGGAGTATAGCAAGTTTGGAGGAATACCGCAGCATTTCCATGAGCGATCCCACGGTGAGAGCTTTTTACAGCTTGCTCAATCAAGCTTTCGAGGAAAAGGAATATATCTTTTGGATGAGCCTGAGGCAGCATTATCTCCTCAGAGGCAGCTGACTCTATTAATTGAGATTGTTAATTGTGCAAAAGATGATGCGCAGTTCATTATGGTTACCCATTCACCGATACTTCTTGGAATCCCGGGAGCGGAGATTCTAAGCTTTGACGAAGGCCAGATCCATCCTATTGAGTATGAAGATACAGACAGTTACCAGATAACAAAGATGTTTATTGAAAATAGAGATCAGCTACTAAATAGACTTTTAAATGATTAAGGAATAGGATGTTCATTATAATAAATGGGAACAGACTTTAGAATAGACATATATATTACTTAAGACAGGCTTTAGAACGGACTTATAGATACTTAGGAACAGTACAGGAGAAGATGCAATGATTATAAAAAATGAAATACCTATACTTGAATATGATGATTACTCAATAGAAGTCATCGCACCAAACCACGATAGTGAAGAACTTGTTTTACCAAAAAAATGCCTGGTAGCATTTCTCGGGGATGTTGTACAAAAGTATGCCGAAGAAAATAATGCAGAGGTTGTAGAGGAATTTATGACATTTTCGCACATAGTAAAAGTATATGTGCTTCATGAAGAAAACGAAGATATATGCCTTGTGCAGCCAACAATTGGAGCGCCAGCTGCAGCTTCACTTATAGATTTTCTTGTAAAATGCGGATGTGAAAAAATAATTGCAGTAGGTTCGTGTGGAGTACTTGCCGAGATGCCTGAGAATGCATTTATCGTTCCTGTGAAGGCACTTAGAGATGAGGGAACTTCTTATCATTATCTTCCCTCTTCAAGATATATTGAACTTGATGAAGAGCCTGTATCAGCAATTGAAAGCTGTTTTAAAGAACATAATCTTCCATTTGTAACCTGTACAACATGGACTACTGACGCGATTTTTAGAGAAACCAAAGATATGGTAAAGTACCGTCTCGAGGAAGGCTGCTCAGTTGTTGAGATGGAGTGTTCTGCTATGGCAGCAGTTTGCAGAAAACGTGGCGCCAAATTTGGACAGTTCCTATTTACCGGAGATTCCCTGGCCAATGTACATGAATATGATGCCAGAAATTTTGGAAAAGATTCTCATGAGAAAGCACTGCTTTTGGGACTTGATGTGATTAGATCTTATAAGTGATGCAACTAGATATTATAAGTGATGTATTTTAATTCTGTTCTTGAATTTATAATTACAGTGTAAGAGCATGTATAGGTTTTATACACGGTAATGCAAGACTTATGATAGTTTAAATTACAGTGCAAGAATAGTTATATAATCTCATATGCTGTAATAATTGAAATAAATTTATGATTTTTACAGTGTCATTATTTGATTTCCTGGAAATATCTGTAGCCTCTACTAATTTTTTACAGATTATGAAAGAAAAAATGATAATGGCACTGTTATTTTTATTTGTTACTTGCACTGAGTACAGTGCACTCCCGTTTACTTCTATCAAATATCTGTAATTTTAATTTAGAATTACAGATATTTTAAAAAAACAATTCCCTAACTGTAAAATAAAAAAAATAAGCTCATAAAAATAAAATATATACAGTTTTGCTGTATTCATTTTAATAAAGCACTGTAAGATACGTTCCCATGAGTAAAAAAATCTATATCACAACGAAATTTAAACATCATATATATCCTCAGAGCACAAGTGGGTTTAAACATCATACATATCCTCAGAGCACAAGCGGGTCTAACCATCATATATATCCTCAGTACATATCCAGAGCTTCATTGCTATTGTGATGGCGGCGCTGGTTTTTTGTATGCAGGTTAGCATCATAGACATAGGTGTAATTGGGAATTAATTGAAACTCCTACAAGATAAAGCTAATGGATTTTCAATTGAAAGCAATTTTATAAACTAAGTTGATTTTAATTTGCAAGATGATACAATTAGATTGTACAAAATGCAAAATAAAAAACTGTACATAAAAAACTGTACATAAAAAACTGTATATAAAGAACTACATATAAAGAAATCATATACGGAACTTTAATACAGAGTCTAAACCAATCATTAACATATCATAGAAAGAGGAAGAATTGTTATATATTATCAGACATGGAGAAACAGAACTAAATAGTAAGCATGTGTTGCAGGGACGTAGCAATCATGAGCTTAACGCAAAGGGTATTGAGCAGGCAATGAAGGCTGCTAAGTGGCTTGAGAGCGAAGGTATTTCCTTTTCAAAAGTATATTCAAGTCCATTAAAACGAGCCATCCAAACGGCAGAATGTATCACTAAGGAAGCCACAATCCAGACATCAGAATGCATTACTAAGGGAGAGGCCATCCAGACATCAGGATGTGCATCCGATGGTGCAGCCATAGTTATAGATGAGCGGCTCATTGAAATGGACTATGGCCCATACGAGGGCATGAGTCTTCTTAAGCCTAAGAAGGAGGTTTTGAAGTTCTTCAGTGATTTTGCAAATAATCCGGCGCCCGAAGGAATGGAGCAGCTAAGTGATATTGTTGCAAGAACAGGAGAATTTGTGGAATCAATAAAGGATGAATGTTCAAAAGAAAATGTCCTTATTTCGACCCATGCAATAGCAATGAAAGGAATTCTTGAATATCTTGATAAGGAGGCTAAAGGTAAGTATTGGTCAAAAAATATAAGTAACTGTGAAATCTACAAAGTTGATTGTATTGACGGTATTTACGGATTACCTGAAAGCATTTATAAGATAAAAAAATTTTTTTAATATTATAAAATGTCGGTCAAAAAGGAAATTCAAAGTAAAGAAGAATACCAAGCATAACTGAAATCTAATTTCAAAAAAAAATACCAGTCAAAAACTTTTCAAATTTTACAAATTCTCCAGAGATAGATGAAAGGAGCACATTATGGCACATAAAAATTTCTTTTTAAAAAAGACAGTGGCAGTTTTATCAGCACTTACTCTTTTAACAGGGTGTGGATCAAAGGCACCTGAAAAGGAAACATACGCAGAGGCAGATCCGGAAGATATCAGAGTTATATATCTTGCCGGCGGATGTTTCTGGGGTGTTCAGAAATTTATAGATCAGTTTGATGGTGTTCTCAGTACAGAGGTTGGATACGCCAACGGACCTGATGCTGCTGTTAGTTACAAGGATGTATGTAATGGAAGCGGACACGCTGAAACAGTTAAGGTGATTTATGATAAGAACAGGATCAGTCTTACAGAAATACTTGATTATTACTTTCAAATTATTGATCCAATGTCTGTGAACAGACAGGGAAACGATGTTGGTATACAGTACAGAACTGGAATCTACTATGAAGATGAAGAACTTCTTCCAGAGATAACTTCCGTTTACGAAGCGCAGGAACAACAGATAGGTCAGAAGATAGCAGTTGAACTTGAACCTCTAAAGAACTTTTTTGCCGCAGAAGAATATCATCAGGATTATTTGGAAAAAAATCCCGGAGGATATTGCCACATCCCTTCAAACATGTTCAAGCTTGAGCAAGAGCGTAAGAAAGAAGCTGAAAAGGAACTTCGTGAAAGAATTGGATCACTTTCTTATGATGTTACTCAGAATGCCGCAACAGAGAGAGCTTTCACAGGTGAGTATGACGATTTCTTCGAAAAAGGAATATATGTGGATATCGTAAGTGGCGAAGCACTTTTCTCATCGAGGGATAAATATGATTCAGGCTGCGGATGGCCTGCATTTACCAAAACAATAAAAGAAGACGTCGTTACAGAAAGCACTGATAATTCTTTTGGCATGCAAAGGACTGAAGTCAGAAGCAGCAAAGCAGATTCACATTTGGGACATGTGTTTAATGATGGCCCGGTTATGACAGGTGGGGTCAGATACTGTATTAATTCTGCTGCCCTTAAATTCATTCCTTTTGAAAAGATGGATGATGAAGGATACGGTGAATACAAGAAGTATGTAGAGTGACATACTAAATCTTGTAAAAAAATTGACAAAATTAGAGCATTTATGTATAACGATATTGAATCAATTTTTTTATGAGGAGAAAAAGATATGAAGAAAAGATTTTTGGCAGCAATTATTATAGGAACTACTATGGTGATGCAGACAGCTTGTGGCGGCACAGATACATCTACAACAGAGACAACTACAGAAGAAACAGCTACTGAAGATGCTGAAGCAGAAGAAACAACAAGCGAAGAAGCTGAAGCAGAAGAATCAGCTACAGAAGAGGAAACATCAGAAGAAGCTTCAACAGAGGAAGACTCAGAGGAATCATCAGACGAGACGACATCAGAAGAAGAGACAGATGCTACTGCAGAAGCTGATATGGAAGAATTCACCAGTGCTGATGGATGGAGCATCACATATGACAAGAATCTCTACATGCTTGGCGAGATTGATGAGCATACAACAATGTTCAATTATCTTGGTGAGAGCGGTGGAACAAATGCAATGACCATCGAATACACAACAGAAAAGACACCTGATGAAGTATTCCTTGAAAAGAAGGAGAGCTGGTCAGGAACGTTAATGGTAACAGATGCAACATTCCCAACTACAGAAGACAAGAAGTGCTATTGTGTTCAGGGAATTGCTGATAGTGAGTCAAACGGAATGTCTGAGACATGGTACATTTCTGAATATAACGGCGGAACACTTACACTTGAGCTGTTATCACATACAAGTGGTGATGATGAAATGGATATGGAAGTTTCTGATAACATGTCAGCTCTTTTATATTCACTTACTATTGATAACTATGAGGATCAGGTAAACTATACTCCATCTACTGCTGAAGAGTATGTTGGTGAATGGGCTGAGTCAACAGCAGAAAGAGTTGTAGCAACAATTGCCAAGTCTGAAGACGGCAGCGGATATGATGTTGAAATCACATGGCGTGAAGACTT
>JAILEJ010000011.1 GCA_024688095.1 Butyrivibrio sp. | reverse complement strand
ACTAAATCTTCGTTTTGTCAAGAAAGCCGCGTCCATAAATGATGCTCTATATGTCAGTGGTACCAAGCATTCTTATACTACTGAAGGTACAGTTGTTTCTGACGTATATCGAGGACGAACCACCGCGCATTTCAAATCAGATGGAGCAGCTCTTAAACTGAATGTAAACTCATCAAAAAAAATGTATCTGATCTTTGATGTATGTAGCATTAATTATATGGGCAATATACGCTTTTTCATTGATGGCAAAGAAACGCCAATGCCTGCTGTAGCCAGTCTGGATTTTAGTCAGCAGACTTACGAGATTTCTGCTGGAAAGCATACCTTTGAATGGAAAGCATATAAAGCTACTTCTGGTCAGGCAAGTGATCTGGATATCCATATTGATAATGTTCAGATTACAGACAAGACAAATGATATCAGGGTTGAAAAATTTACAACAGATACTAAGATTATCGATCTTAGAATAAATGAAACAGCTACTATTTCCTACTCAATTAAACCAGACATGGTTGCTACAAGGTCTGTTGCCTGGTCATGTGATGAAACCTCAGTTGCTGATATTAAATCTACCGCGCAGGGAAAAGCCACCATCCAAGGACTTGCCAGAGGATCGGCTAACATCAAAGCAACTGTAGATGGTCAGAAAATCATTGTTCCTGTTTATGTTTCTGTATTCTCACGAATTGGCAACTTCGAATATAATGGAACCAGCCTCACCTGGTACTTCCTGAATAACACTTCCAAAGTAACTATTCCATCAAGAACAACTGTAGTTGCTGGACATTCCTTCGATGGACACAGCGAGATAAAAGAAATCATTGTTCCTGACAGTGTAAATGAAATAGAAGGCTATGCATTCTACGAATGCTCTGCCCTCGAAAGTATATCCATTCCTGATACTGTTACGGAGATTGGAAGAAACAGTCTTCCAGCTAACAAAAATATTATCATCAAATGTTCTAATGGTTCAGCTGCTTTAGATTTTGCCAAGAAATATGGTTATAAATATTTACTGACTGATGGAACTCAGGGACAGCAGATAGTAGATGCTCCTGATGTTGTTATAAACAGCAGGCAAATCACAGAGCACACTTCTGAGATTGGATATTATGATAATTATATAATGTCTGACCCTGAATATGATTACATAAGAGATGGCAAGGACATATACAGATATAATATTGCTGAAAATAAGTTCGATAAAACTCCTATATATACTTCCGAAAACTACAACTTCCAGACAACATCCAGAAGAAATGTACTCTATATTAAAGAGTCTAACTTCGAAGGTACTGTCGTCACAGGTATTAATGTAATCAAGAATAAAGAGGTTTATAAACAATCTTTTGATCTGACTGAAAATTATAATTCCTTTGCCGTTGATGATGAGCAGAATTTCTTCTTCTCACAAGGACCGGACCTTTTCGTATACGATAAGAATGGCACAAAAATCAGTGAAGAAGTAACCAGCACGGATAAACTGATGTCTGGTTTTGGAAGCTATGTAATATCACAGGTTGATCCTTATAACAAGGTTCTCCTTACTACATATGCAAGTACTATGCTGAGAGCCATCAGATATGAGGAAGATTATTCATTTGATTTCAGTGCTCTTGGCTATATGTATTCACGTTTTACATGGATTGGCTTTAAACCAATCAGAAATGGTAAACTTACTTCAAAGGAATACTATGTAAAAAATGGTGAAGCAGTGGGGCATTCTGAGTGGAAATTCTTCAAGAATGGCAAATATGCAGTAAATGCAGCAGGACAGATAGTTAATTATAAGAAGGTTACTAATAGAAAAACAGGAATCGATTATGATATTCTCTACACGATTCCAAATACTGATTACTCAAATGACAAGGTCAGGGCATGTATGTACGGCGATGTCATTTATGTATCAAATAGTAAAATGAAAATATATGCATACGACACGGCTAAGAAGAAGGTTCTCGGAACTTATGATATGTCTGGAACTGATATTCATGCCCTGTATCAGATAGGCAATGCAACCTATATCAGATATGCCAAGGATGGCAAGGAATATATTGCTAATCTCAAAACCAAGGAATATATTGAAGCCCGCACAATAGTAAGAAAAGATCACATCACGCTGACTTATTCAAAGGCTGATGTTAAAAAGAAATATCAGGCAACTGTAGGAACTACATTTGACGAGAAAAATTCTTACAAAACAAAGCCAAGCTATAAATCACCTTACAAAGCTGGAGCACTGTCTGATGCTGTAATTAAGCAGACCCTTACAAATCTGAACTATGCTCGCTGGCAGGTCGGACTAAACTCAGTCAAAACCTATGATAAATACATGGAACGCTCCCAGAAAGGTGCAGTTATTATGGCTGCTAATAACATGCTGACTCACTACCCTTCCAAGCCTTCTGGAATGTCAGATGAATTCTATAAAGAAGCCTGTGCAGGTGTCGGTGCTGATGTAACTTATTCAGGAAATGTATCCTGGGGCGAATCCCTTCCTCGTTCTGTTTTTGGATATCTCAGTGATGCCAATAACATGCAGGCTGGAATAGGTCACAGAATTAACATGCTGGATAAGACTGTAGATAAGACAAGTTTTGGATACTGCAACAACTACAGTGCAATGTCGATGTACTATACTGAAAATGTCAAGAGTCTGAAAAATAATGAACTATACTATGCATGGCCTTCAGCAGGATATTTCCCTACAGAAATACTTGGATTAAATGATGCCTGGAGCGTATCTACAGACTTCTTTACAACTGATTCTCCTATGGTAACTCTCGAGTATAACGGGAATAAATATGAGATCAAAGGTGACGACCTCAAATATGCAGGCTCTAGTACATTTTACTTCTATATTCCTGCAAAGCTGAAGAATTCAATAAAGGCAAAGTCAAAATATGAATATAAGAGCGACATCTCAGTCAAGGTCAGTCTGACAGGACTTTTGGATGAAGATGGAAACTACATAACAGTGACTTATCCTGTTAAATTTATAGCTGCTGATGCAAACGCAAATGTAAATAAGAATTCTGCTGAATATAAGTATAAGGACCTTAAGAACGGTTATGTAAGTAAGGATAGAAAAGCCGCCCGACTCGGTGGCAAGCTTCTGCTTCTGAATAAGACCTATAAGGACAGTACTGGTGCCAAATATAAGATTACGAAGTTTACTACCAAGAAGAGCAAATTCATTAGCGGAAATGTAACACTTATATCACCTGGTAAAAAGACCATAAAGAGCTTCAAGGTTCCTGACAGTATCAAGTTGAATAAGAAAGCCTTCTACGTAACTCAGGTCAACGCTAAGGCATTTGTAGGCTGTAAGAAGCTGCAGAGTGTATCGATTGGTAAACGCGTTGTAAAGATAAATGCAAGCGCCTTCTCAGGCTGTAAGAACCTTAAGAAGATAACCATCAACACAATTAAGCTTAAAGCAGTAGGCAAGGGCACATTTAAAAATATAAATGCCAAAGCTAAGATATACGTACCAAAGTCCCGTCTCAAGAAATATAAATCATTGCTTAAAAATAAGGGATTAAAGAAGACCGCAAAGATTATTAGTAAGTAAAATCATAAAAGGACAGTTGAATCATGACTGATTGATTTCAACTGTCCTTTTATATTTTCTGTAAATGTTCTGTAAATATTCAGTTATTCTTAATATTTATAAACACTAATTATTCTGGCACTCTTCTATCGCCAGCGCAATTACTGATATTATTATATATATAACTTTTTTATTCATATATTAATTTCCTATTAAAATGATGTTCCCGGAGCAACGGTTCCATCGAAGATAAAACCATGGGCCGGATTCAGATTAGTATTCTTATCTACACCAAGTTTAGCAGCTTCCTCCTGAGTAAGAATGAATTCCTCCGGAAGCTCGTCTCCTTCCTTGAGGATAGTAGATGTCCATTGTCCTACCGCATAGCTTAATATCAGATAATCCTCTGACTTCCAGGTACCGGTATTCTTATCATATACATATTCCAGATCACCTGTTACCTTTTTTCCACTATAATTGATATAGGTTTTATTTCTGATAATGATTCTAGAGGTTGGATGTTGAGAGAACTTAGCGCCTCTCTCAAATACGCACTTGTCATTTACGTATCTTCCATCTACCCACGCGTCAGAATACTCCTTATATCCATAGTGACCATCCAGATACCAGGCTCCCTGTGTGGAATATGTATAGCTGCCGCCATTTATTCTGATCCATGCACTATTCTTGATCACAGAATAGTTATACTTTTTATTCAGACTTTCAGATAATGCTTCAGAATCCTTTGTTGATTTTGTAACGTATCTGTTCAATCTGGTTTTTACATTTTCAAGTGAGTATATTCCAGCCGAATCTGTATCAGTTCCATCGAACCTGTAACTCTTCTCAACGTTCTTTTTATATACTATATTCGAATCACCCGAATATGATCTGAAAGAATAGCTCGTTGACTTTCCATTATGAGTAACACTTATTGATGAATAGCCTTCTGATATCTTGCATTTTGGATCAAGCTTTAATGCCACTTCGTACAGTATAGAACTGAGATTTGAGGCTTTGAAAGGATAACTGTTATAAGCCAGTAAAACACCTGAAATATTCTTATAGATACCTGATGTCACCCTATTGATTCCATAATATGAGGTATAAAGATATGGATATTTTACACCGTTCTTACTATATGCATTTGAATCATATATATTCAAATAATCAAACCCATATCCCTGAAGCGCACTCGAAACTGCTTCCATATTCTTCTCAAAATCATTTCCATATACCGCATATTTATCGACCATATATGAAGCCGCATCAGTAACTGCAGGAGCATCTATTAATACATTCGTATCAACCCAGCCGTATTTGTCACTAAATACCTGAAGACAGAAAGTTCCACCATCAATTACGGAATCAGAGTTGCCGGACTTAAATATATATCCGCCCTTTACCTTGTACTTAGTAGCATTTTCATACTTAACATCGATATATGTCTCCTGACACAGATTCATAGTATTATTATCGTACTTAATAGCTTTCTTACATTTTTTATCAATGAATCTGACAGTCTTAATGTTTTTATTATTCGTACGGACATAGAAATAATCGTTAAATGGAGCTACAAGAGGTTCAACAATATATTTATATTTTGATGCATTCTTCGCAAGCTTGATAACCGAAGACATCTTCTCCTTTGGAATGTCATTCTTCAGTCTATAGCACATATAAAAAGCTTCGTCATTAACTACTTCAAGCTTCTTCAGCAGATTAAAATTGAATGTAGTGAGTGAATAATCATTCGCAAATGCATTTTTATTAATCTTCTTAAGTGCCGAGCCCTTCTTAACTGTAACAGTCTCAAGATACGGACAATTGCAGAAAGCTCCTGAATTAATAACTTCAACATTCTTTCCAAGTTTCACATTTTTCAGGTCATAATTCGCGATAAATGCATTCTTGGCAACGCTTGATACTTTCATCGTAACAACGATCACTTTCCCATCAACTTTACAGCTAACCTTGACAGAGTCAGGTATTGTTATTTTTTTATTATTCTTAATTAATCCCGTTACCGTAACCGTTCCCTTGCCTTTGGAATATTTGGTAACCCGGTAGTTCAGATTACCACTCTTAAAGGTTGTTCCTTTTTTCAGTGTACTAACCTTTACAACCTTGGAGGCAGCCTCTGTTTTTATTGGAATATTTAAAACCGATATAGCCATAAAAAGGCATATAATTCCAATTATTACTGTATTTAATGTTTTTCTAATATTCATGTGCTCACCCCCTAATTTCCACTTCCTGTGTAAGGAGTTCCGGGTTCAGCAGTTCCATCGTAGATAAGTCCTTTAGCAGGAATCACATCCTTGTTCTTATCTACACCCATTTTCTTAACCTCCTCAAGTGTCAGAACGAATTCATCCGGAAGCTCTACTCCACTTGGAATAGAATAATAACTCTGTCCTTTCTTTTTGAAGTAAGCATTCGTCTTCCAGGTCTTTGTATCACTATCATAGCTATATAGAACATCTCCAGTAACCTGATCACCATAATAATTCGTAAAGGTCATATCCTTCATCATAATATTTGCAGTTGGATAATCCTCAAAAGAAGCTCCCTTTTCAAAGAATTCCCACTGATTGATGTATCTTCCGTCCACCCATACTGAAGAAGCATAACTAAGATATGAACTTTCATAACTAAAATCAGAGCCTTTAGTAATGTATACGTATGAAACTCCACCAGAACCTTCTCTGCCGGCACGAAGCCACTGAGAATTACCTATCTTCTTTTTAAATGTATCACCACTCAACTGATCACGGAAACCAGCTATTAATTTGGAGGATTTGGTCTGAATCTCAGCATATCTCTTTATACTATTTTCAAAGCTTCCATGAGTTCCCAGATCTGTACTGCTATTATTAAATGTATAATTCTTTCCTATGCAGCTGGTGTAGAATTCGTCAGTCGATCCATTTCCAGCGCCACCATAGGTACGGGATTTTCCGTTTAAGGTTATTTTGATCAGATAATGAACTCCACCACTTGTGACAGTACAGCCTGAATTAAATTCCTTTGCAAAGGAGCTGATTGTCCCCGGGAATCCAAGCGAATCCATTACATAAGGATACATCCAGTAAAATAATGAACGCTCTTCAGCCTTATAATAGAGTGACTCGTAATGCTGATTAAGACCAAGTTCAGCATATGGAGAAGTACAGAGACATGCGTAATTTCCCGTTCTTCTCTTACTATCATCATAGAATCCCTTTGGATATAATGACAGTTCATCCAGTCCCTTCTGGATTCCATCCAGCTTCTCGAAAAATGTTTGAGAAGGCTTGGTGTAATGCTCTATAAGATAATTCCTTGAACTCATTACTTTCGAACAGTCAACTGTAATTCCAGTATCTACCCATTGCTTGGTTTCTCTAGTCGGATCAAGTGCATTTGTATAAACCTGCAGTGACAGCTTGCCGCCATCAGTTGTTCTAGAATCACTTGTAAATATATAACCGCCCTTTACTCGCCCAGAGGCCTTGTTCTCATAAGCAACGTCATTAAACCGTTGCTCTTCGAGAGTCAGCATATCGTAATCCTTGGAGCCTTTTTCATAATATACACTGGACTTGTCAACAAGTCTCAGATTCTCTCCATCCGGATAATCTGTCTTCAGATAGAAATATGAATTAATCTCTGGAAGTAGAGGAGATACCGAATATTTATACTTATTGACCGATTTCATAACAGACTGATATTCTGGCGAAATACTCTTCGGTACATTTGTAAGTCTGTCACAATAAGCAAATGCATTACTGCCCAGCTTCTTTAGTTTAGGTGCTTTACTAAAATTAAAGGTAGTAAGTCCTATACAGTTTTTAAATGCACACTTACTTATAGTTGTAAGTCTCGAACCAGAAGGAACTGCCACAACTTTAAGATTGTAATCATAGGCAAATGCATACTCTGCTATAGTCTTTACATTCTTTCCCAAAACAACCTTCTTAAGGTTCATTGTTTTATAAAAAGCCCGCGTACCAATCTTAGATACATTTGCACCTATGGTAATACTCTTCAGCTTCATATCATCACAGAAAGCCTTCGAAGAAATAGATGTTACCTTAAGTACATGAACTCCTTTATACTTACCGGAAGCCACTCTGATTTTAATAGTCGCTGGAATTGAAACAGAAGCCGCCTTCTTTTTTATTCCAGTTACTGCAGCCGCACCGCCTTTTCTGCTTAGCTTTGTAACCTTATAATTCAGCTTGCCAACAGTAAGCTTCGTCCCAACCTTAACTGACTTCAAAGACTTTATCTGACTAGCAGCATCTGCACTTATAGATGTGCCTGGTGCAACAAGCATAAATAAAAGTGCAAGCACTGTCAGAAAAGCAACTAATCTTCTCTTCATACGCCGAACTCCTCCCAAAACTCTTATAATAAAATATCTTCATACTGCAGGCGTCAAAAGAACCTTTTAGCACCATATAATATATGATTCTCATTATATGTGAAGTTTTAAAAACTACCTTTATTATATACGAGCAAAATGATTAAAACAATCAAAAAAGAATCATCTGAAAATCACATAATCGATTTCCAGATGACTCTAAAATAAGCATTTACATTTTAATATCTATCACGAATTTTCCATCAACTAAAGAAGTATTAATGTTCCATTTATGCAGCTCTATTATATTTTTAACTATCGACAATCCAAGTCCTGAACCTGTTCTACCGCTTCGAGATTTGTCTGTCTTTGCAAATGGATCATTTATTTCCTTCATATCTTCTTCCGTCAGTCCTGATGCAGAATTCTCAAATCTTATGTTATTTTTTTTAAGAATGATTTTTATTTCTGAATTATCATCTGCATATTTTGCTGCATTATCAAAAATATTCTTAAAGCATTCTGTCAGCCAGAATTCATCTGCAGCTACAGTTATATCATCTCCTTCAATACATACCTTTATTCCTCTTACAGATAAAAATTCAGAGTAGTATATTTGGGTTTTTTCCAAAATAGATAAAATCGAAACTGATTTAATATCAAGACCGATTGTTCCTTCTTCCAACTTTGTCAGATTAAGGGTTTTATTCACCAAATCATTCATATAATCCACATTTACAATTATATTATCTGCATATTTCTTTCCTTTTGTTTTAATATCCTCACTATCTGAGCCTATAATATCCGTCAGATTCTCCGCATTACCCCTAAGCACCATGAGAGGTGTTTTAAGATCATGAGCCAAAACATTCGTCATCTCCCGCCTATAGGTATTGATTTCATAGATTGTCTTCCTCTTCTGAAAAGTAATAAAGGAAATACCAACTGATAATAGTAATGCAACTGTATATAAGCACATAGCATTTATTTTCAGAATGTCACCATTATTAAAATGGAAATCATTATACATTCCCGAGTAATTTATTCTACCACCAGGAGCAGGATATCTTAGTTTTAACCATATCGACTTCCCATCCATTGGTCTTTCAATTAGATATCTATAGCCGATATCATATACATACTCATATGAAGCATTGGTATAATTCTTAGTATTATCAAAAAGTATGCTTTTAATATAGTATGTATCACTCATATTAATTGTCGTCCATCTGTTGCCCTTACTTACATTCGTATTTTTACTAAAAAAAGATAAGAAAATGGTATTTATTATAGAGCTTTTCTTATTTTCTTCCAGATTAATATGGATATAACCTTGTTTTTTTAACTCTTCCTCGGATGGAAGGTTAGTTTCTATACAGCTGTCATATGAAGGCTCTACATCGCCACAGACTATATACTGAACATATATTTTGTCAGTAATAAAAGTCATATCTTTATCTCTTATATAAACATCCTTAACTTCAAATGTAACATTAGAGATCATATTTATTCTATTAAGCTTCTTAATTACTCTGTCCAGCTGTTTTGATACATTTTCGTCTTTTAATTCATAAGCCAATTGCAAGTTGCCTTTTTTAGTTTCGACAGTTCTGGTAAATATCAGTGAATTCAGATCTGATTCAAAAAGATCAACATACATGTCATTATATAAAGTATAAAGGTGAGCGTGATCTGTATAAGTATTATCAAGTCTTGTTATCGTATAGCTTTTCATAAGATTCGAAAACAGCTTATCATGATCTATATTTTCAACTTTAAAATATTTCTTTATTGCCTTATCTGATTTATAGGCATTACGCTCCATATTCTGAAGAGTATTTTCAATATAAGATTGATAACTGTAGTCGCTATAGTTACTTTGTAGTCGTTCAGCAACCAGCCAGTCCTTATAACAATACCTTCTGGCAAATACAATTCCTCCAAATACTACAGTTGAGATAATCATAATAATCAGAAATCTCACAAGAAACATCTTCAGGAATACTGGTTTCCTGAAAATTCTATTATTTAGTTTTCTCTTTTTTATAATATCCGCTTTTTGAGTCGAACTCTTTTTATGCATAAATTATCCTCCACTAAGAAATAAATCAGCATTCCATCAACTTAGTTGCTTTTTTGTACTAACAATGAATAGTACTATTTAATCAACAAGCTGATATCCTCTGGTAAATACGGTCTTGATATTCTTCCCCTCATCTCCCAGCAGTTTTCTAAGATTCTTCACTCTGTTATCTACTACCCTTTCACTGCCCTCATAGTCATATCCCCATACCTTTGTAAGAATACTGTCCCTTGATATCGGCGTATTCTTATTCTCGATGAGAAGTCTGAGTATCATTAACTCTTTTCTTGGAAGGTCAACCTTTGTATCCTTTACATATACTTCAAGGGTAATAGGATTCATCCTGATATTTCCACATATCAGAAAGCTGTCTCTTATAAGCCCTTTAGAACGTTTAAGTAAAGCCATACTTTTTGCATAGAGTTCTTCAATTGAAAATGGTTTTACAACATAATCATCACAGCCTAAACTATAACCATAAAGCACATCATTCATCTGACCGCGCGCTGTCAGAAAAATAATAGGAACATCATTATCAACTCTTATGTCCTGACATACTGTGAAACCATCAATTCCTGGCATCATTACATCTAGAAGCACAAGATCATAGTCACTCTCATACAGCATTTCTTCGCCCCTTTGACCATCATAAGCTATGGAGACTTCCGATACTTCTCTTCTGATAAAGAAATCCTGAATAAGTTCAGCTATATCAGCATCATCTTCAATTAGTAGAATATTATACATAGGTTTCTCCTTCCACTTACAATGATAATTATATCTTCCAGATGTATTATTTATATATTATTTATATATCATTTATGTATCGTTTATTTATTTCCGCAGCAAACTATAATAAAAATTTATCTTATTATAAATTAAAACAAACCCGGCAGCAGGTTTCCCCGCGCCGGGTCTAAATCTCTTTAACTTAGCAGATTATGAAAGAATTACTCAACGATAGAAACAACTCTTCCTGATCCTACTGTTCTACCACCTTCACGGATAGCGAATGTAAGACCCTGCTCCATAGCTACTGGATGGATAAGTTCGATTGACATTTCTACGTTATCACCAGGCATGCACATTTCTGTTCCTTCTGGAAGGTTGCAAACACCAGTAACGTCTGTTGTTCTGAAATAGAACTGTGGACGATAGTTATTGAAGAAAGGTGTATGACGTCCACCTTCATCCTTTGTAAGAACGTAAACCTGAGCAGTAAACTTCTTGTGGCATGTTACTGAACCTGGCTTAGCAAGAACCTGTCCCTTTTCAACTTCATCTCTGTTAACACCACGAAGAAGTGCACCGATGTTATCACCAGCCTGAGCCTCATCAAGGATCTTTCTGAACATCTCGATACCAGTAACAACTGTGTTCTTAACGTCTTCTTTGATACCAAGAATCTCAAGTGGATCATTAAGGTGAAGTGTTCCTCTTTCTACTCTACCAGTAGCAACTGTTCCACGTCCTGTGATTGTGAATACGTCCTCAACAGGCATAAGGAATGGCTTATCTGTATCACGCTCTGGTGTAGGGATGTACTCATCAACTGTGTCCATGAGTTCCATAATCTTATCGCCCCAAGCCTGATCTCCTTCAAGAGCCTTAAGAGCTGAACCCTTGATGATTGGGCATCCTTCGAATCCATACTCTTCAAGAGCTTCAGAAACTTCCATCTCAACGAGCTCGATAAGCTCATCGTCATCAACCATATCGCACTTGTTAAGGAATACGATGATGTAAGGAACGTTAACCTGACGAGCAAGAAGAATGTGCTCTCTTGTCTGAGCCATAACTCCGTCTGTAGCTGCAACAACGAGGATAGCACCATCCATCTGAGCAGCACCAGTGATCATGTTCTTAACGTAGTCAGCATGTCCTGGGCAGTCAACGTGTGCATAATGTCTCTTTGTTGTCTCGTACTCAACGTGAGCAGTAGAAATTGTGATACCTCTTTCTCTCTCTTCTGGAGCCTTATCAATGTTAGCGAAATCTACAGCTGAGTTTCCGTCTACTCTCTCTGAAAGTACCTTTGTGATAGCAGCTGTAAGAGTTGTCTTACCGTGGTCAACGTGACCAATTGTACCAATGTTAACATGTGGTTTTGTTCTTTCAAACTTAGCCTTTGCCATTTTTAAAATCCTCCTGATTTTTTCCTTTTTGGGTCTTTTCCATTTTTAAACTTTTTCAAATAAGAATCAGTCCATCCGAAATATTAACCCTCTATATTTTCGACCGGGCAGGGGTAGTAATTATCTTAGCTGAAAAACAGTAACCTACCCGACCACAGCACTGTCCCTAATTATATAAAATGGCATAGAATATTTCAAGTATATTTGTAATATAATATTAAGAAATTTCAGTTTTTATTGCCATTTTTGTACAAATTAGTTGACATAATTATTTAATTAACCCTTATTGCTAAGAACTTTCTCCTGAACGTTCTTTGGACACTGCTCATATTTCTCGAAGAACATTGAGTAGTTACCACGTCCCTGAGTTCTTGAACGAAGGTCTGTAGAATAACCGAACATCTCAGCAAGAGGAACATAAGCTGTTACCTTCTTACCATTTCCTACATCTTCCATGCTCTCGATACGACCACGGCGGCTGTTAAGATCTCCGATTACATCACCCATGTACTGCTCAGGCATAACTACTTCTACCTTCATGATAGGCTCAAGAAGTACAGGATTACCTTTCTTCATAGCATCCTTGAACGCCATAGAACCAGCGATGTGGAATGCCATTTCAGATGAATCGACTTCATGGTATGAACCATCATAAACTACAGCAGATACACCGAGTACCTGGAATCCACCAAGGATACCAGCCTGTGCAGCTTCCTCGATACCTTCACCTACAGCTGGGATATATTCCTTAGGAATGTTACCACCAACTACAGTTGACTCGAACTTAAACTGCTCTTCGCCATTTGGATCCATAGGTGTAAACTTAACTTTACAATGTCCGTACTGACCACGTCCACCAGACTGCTTAGCATACTTAGAATCAACATCAACTGGTGTTGTAAATGTTTCTTTGTAAGCAACCTGAGGTGCACCAACGTTAGCCTCTACCTTAAACTCACGAAGGAGACGGTCAACGATGATCTCAAGGTGAAGCTCACCCATACCAGCGATGATTGTCTGACCTGTTTCCTGATCTGTATGTGTTCTGAATGTAGGATCTTCTTCAGCAAGCTTAGCAAGTGCTGTAGCAAGCTTATCCTGACCATCCTTTGTCTTAGGCTCGATAGCGAGCTCGATAACAGGCTCAGGGAACTCCATAGACTCAAGTATTACAGGATGCTGATCATCACAGATTGTATCACCTGTTGTAGTATTCTTAAGACCTACTACTGCAGCGATATCTCCTGAATAAACCTTATCTATATCAGTTCTGTCATTTGCGTGCATCTGAACGATACGTCCAACACGCTCTTTATGATTCTTAGTTGCATTGAGTACATATGAACCCTTGTTAAGTGTTCCTGAATATACTCTGATAAATGCAAGCTTTCCAACGAATGGATCTGCTACGATCTTAAATGCAAGTGCTGAGAATGGCTCTTCATCTGAAGATTTCTTTGTGATCTCATTTCCATCCATATCTGTACCCTTGATATCAGGGATATCTGTAGGTGCAGGCATGAACTCGATAACTGCATCGATAAGCTTCTGAATACCCTTATTCTGATGTGCTGAACCGCAAAGTACAGGTACTACTCTATCCTTCTCTCCTTCTGGAGTATCGATAGCTGCACAAGTACCCTTACGAAGAGCAGCCTTAAGGTCTTCAATTGAAGGCTCTTCACCCTCAAGATAAGCCATCATAAGGTCATCATCAAGCTCACAGCAGCTGTCAACAAGCTTATCACGCCACTCCTGTGCCTGATCCTTATAATCATCACGAATATCCTGGATAGTGATATCCTTTCCTTCATGATCATTATAGATATATTCTTTCATTTCAAAAAGGTCGATAATACCTTCGAAAAAGTCTTCTTTACCAATAGGAATATTAACAACTATTGGCTTCTTACCAAGACGAGTCTTGATTTCTTCTACTGTGTTGTAGAAGTTTGCACCAAGTATGTCCATCTTATTTACAAATGCCATACGAGGTACATGATATGTATCAGCCTGACGCCATACGTTCTCTGACTGTGGCTCAACACCACCCTTTGCGTCAAATACACCGACTGCTCCGTCAAGTACACGGAGTGAACGCTCAACTTCTACTGTGAAATCAACGTGTCCAGGGGTATCGATGATATTTATACGATGTTCAAGAGCACCTGGTTTTGGCTTATTGTTCTCCTGCAGAGTCCAGTGACATGTTGTAGCAGCAGATGTGATTGTGATACCACGCTCCTGCTCCTGCTCCATCCAGTCCATGGTTGCTGTACCTTCGTAAGTCTCACCAATCTTATGGTTAACTCCGGTATAATACAGGATTCTTTCTGTAAGAGTAGTCTTACCAGCATCAATGTGAGCCATGATACCGATATTTCTTGTTCTCTCTAATGGATATTCTCTTCCAGCCAAGACTGTTTCCTCCTTTTAATTATAAAACCTCATTCCCCTTAGGGGCTACTTCTTCTCTTAAAGAGAATACAAAATAAGGTAAATATATGATTAGAAACGATAATGAGCAAATGCCTTGTTAGCCTCTGCCATTCTGTGCATTTCTTCTTTACGCTTTACAGATGCGCCTGTGTTGTTTGATGCATCTATAAGCTCATTAGCAAGTCTCTCCTTCATTGTCTTCTCAGTTCTGTTACGTGAGAAATTAGTAATCCAACGAAGTCCAAGAGCCTGTCTTCTATCAGGTCTAACTTCGATAGGTACCTGATATGTTGCTCCACCGATACGTCTTGCTTTAACCTCGAGCTGAGGCATAACATTGTTCATAGCAGCCTCAAATACTTCAACAGGATCCTTTCCTGTCTGCTCCTTAATCTGGTCGAAAGCGCCATAAACTATTTTCTCAGCAACACCCTTCTTACCATCTAACATAATGTTGTTGATAAGACGAGTAACAACCTTGCTGTTATAGATAGGATCGGCAAGCACATCTCTTTTTGCTATATGTCCTTTACGTGGCACGGTTCTTCCCTCCTTAATAATTTTATTAGATCTTAGGTACTCACGATATTATAGTTTTCAAAAAACTTTTTACGTGTTTTCGCACTGTTTAATATCTTGAAAAGGACACACTGTAAAACAAACTTTAAATCTATTTCAGTGTGAAAACTATTGCCTTTTCTTAAACCAGTACAAATAATTTTAGGATATTATCTTATTTTGCATCCTTTGGACGCTTAGCACCATACTTAGAACGTGCCTGACGTCTCTTAGCAACACCTGCTGTATCAAGAGTTCCACGGATAATGTGGTATCTTGTACCAGGAAGGTCCTTTACTCTTCCTCCACGGATAAGAACAACGCTGTGCTCCTGAAGGTTGTGACCTTCACCAGGGATATAGCTTGTTACTTCCATTCCGTTTGAAAGGCGAACTCTGGCGATCTTTCTCAGAGCTGAGTTAGGCTTCTTAGGAGTTGCTGTCTTAACAGCAGTACATACACCTCTCTTCTGTGGTGAAGAAGCATTTGTAGGCTTCTTTCTCAGAGAGTTGTAACCCTTCTGAAGTGCAGGAGCTGTAGACTTCTTAACTGCATCCTGTCTTCCCTTTCTAACTAACTGGTTAAATGTTGGCATGTTTTCACCTCCGTTCTTTTAATATTTCTTATACTGCTCATGCTTTTTCAATAAATCTATCGAAGCACAGCAATATAGGCGTGCTTTTTACGCACGCCCAATTATTATACATATATGATATTTTCTTGTCAATAAGATTTTTGAAATTTTGAGTTTTAAGGTAACTGTGAATAGTAACGTTTTAAGTTAACTGTGAATAATGCCTATCTTAAAGCCTTGTGAGCCTTCTTCTCCTTGTACATTTCAATATCAGCCTTTTTCATATAGTCTTCTGAGATTTCAATGATAGACTTGGTTTCTTTACTATCTGGTTTTCCAATGCACACTCCAACGCTGACTTCAAGCTTATACGGCTTTTTGTCACGCGCTATTCTTGTTGCGATATGCTCTCGAAGTCGTTTTATATAGTCTTCTGCTTTTTCCTGGGAATAGTCCGGTGCTATAACTATGAATTCATCTCCACCGGTTCTGAGGGTTATCTCTCCACTATTTGATGCCACTGTCATTGCCTCAGCAATGGTACAAAGGCTGTAATCACCTTCGTTATGGCCAAAACCATCATTTACCACCTTCAGATTATCCATATCAATCAGAAGAACTCCAACATTTTCTCCATTTTTTTTGCATCTATCATATATTTCTTCAAAGAACTGTTCATAGCCACGCCTGTTATAAAGTCCAGTCAGCATATCTCTGTTGTAGAGATTCTCAAGTCTGTCGACCATAATCTTAAGCTGTCTTCTGATTCTCCAGTTTTCAAGCATCGATCCAAGGTTAACCAGCCATGATTTCACAAGCAGCTGATTATATGACTCAAGCTCTGGTGAGACAATGATATAGCCCATAAAATACTGAAGATGGTGTATAGAGAAAATGTAATATGGATTCGGATCATCGAGCATATCCTTAGGAAGTATATCCTTCAGATTGAAGGTCTGATGTTTTACAGGCTCATCACCTATAAACCCGGCTACTATCTGCATCTTTTCATTTTCGATAATAGTCTTATCCTTAACAACCACCTGTTGTTCCCAATTAGGAGTGAGGCACAGAACAAAGTCTTTGAATCCTGTATCAAGCTTTGCATTGTTCTCTATCTCTTTAAAACATTCCTCAATATTATTTGCATTTGACAAGCTGAGAATCATATTGGTAGTTGACTGGGCAAGATATTCCATCTTGTCCATAGTATTATTGTATGTCTGTCGTATCTCTCTAATGTTGCTGCTGTCCATTGGTACGCATCCGCAGGACTGATTTATCATTACATTTCCACTTGTATATAGAACCCTATCCAGTTTTTCATCATTCCATATTTTTTCTAATGCATAGATGCTATCCTTTCCAACTTCAAAAAATGGTTGATTCGAAGTAGTAATAGACGGATAGCCAAGGATTGCCGCTTCTATTCCATCATATCCAGTAACGATAATATCTTCAGGGACTCTGATTCCACGCTTTCTGCAGGCATCCACTACACCAATAGCAGTATAATCATTTGCACAGGTAATCGCATCTGGATATTTCTTTCCTTCTTTTTTACAGCATTCAAGAATATATTCCAGTGCTGGTTCTCCACAATCGCGCCATAAGGTACCAAAGTAAATCTTTTCATCCGAACAAGGAATACCATACTTGGCAAGCGTATCCTTATATGCACTTATTCTTTCATGTGTAAAATCATACTCTTTTTTACCCGCTATATGATATATATCCTTACAGTTATGTTCAGTAATAACATGTTCTACCACATTACCAAAACACTTTTTCTCATCATTTATAATGCTATAATAACGTTCATCACGTCCCCCCAGATTAATAACAGGAATTCCAGAACTAAGAAGTATATTATCTATTCTTTCTTTATAGTCAACTGCAAATGAAGAAACAATAAGAATAGCCCCATCGAAGTCCTTAAGATCTGGTATCTTAAACGGAACAATATCACCTTCATCATATTTATCATATTGATTATAGTACTGTCGGCTGAAACTATCACTAAAGCTCGCAAAAAAGATCAGCTTTACCCCTCTTTCAACAGCGGCAGCACTAATCCCACGCTGCATATCCTTTATCATGTTGCCATATATATTTGAAACGAAAACCGCAACCTTTTTTCTATTATCTTTTTTCCCCATAAAGACCCCTTTAATGTGGCAACAATGATTTAATTAGTTACCAATGCTCTCATTAATATATTTTCTATTTTAACACTTTTATAGAAACTCATTCAAGTAGGTTTTTTTCAATGAATTATAGGTCCAGACAAAGCCAAAAATCATGGTATCCAATGGATACTTTTTCATTTAAAAGGCTTTTTCAGCACTTTTTCGATTGCCTACTCAAAAATATTATATTACTATGATTTCATACAAAAACCGAAAGGAGACAGAAATGAAAAAGTATTTAAAGGGAGCAAAGCTATTAACAATTCTGGCTACTATGATTTTCTTCATAGTATCTGTCGGAAAGATGAATCCGGTATCAGCCGCCGAACCTGGAAGTGAGGAATACGACAAAAATAATGTTGTTATAAATCATAGTGGACAGGATATTGTATTTCAGGAAGGCTATCCTGCTATCGTAACAGATTCTAAAGGTTTAAATGGATATTCAATCGGAACAAACAGTTTTTACACTTTAGATGCTGTAAGCTGGTCAAACACTGCAAATTCCATGGTATATGGCAGTGAAGATCACCTGGTAAAAGGTTATGTAACTGTAAGAATAGCCCTCAAAACCATCGACCCAAGCAAAAAATATTCCGACTGTCCATCTAAGATTAATATCACTTATAATGGTGAAACTAGTGAATGGTCTCAGGTGCAATACACTAAAGCATATATAAGGAAGTTCACAGTTTCTGATAAAGACTGCATCGATATCAATAATTCAAAATATTTTACATTCCCAAATGGTGATGAAATACCTTACACTGGCAGATCAGTAAGATTACCTGTAAGAATTAACATTGATGGTAAAGAACTGAAAGAAGGAACTGATTACGAAGTATTATATAAAAATAATATTCTCGAAGGAACAGCTTCAGTTACTTACACAGGTATCAATGACTATTCTGGATCATATACAAAGTATTTTACAATATCTAAAAAAGCTATATCTGTAAAGCTTGCGAACATTGCAGTTATAAGCGATCAGACTTATACAGGTAATGCTATCGAGCCAGCCGTTACTGTAACTTTTGATAATTTCTTAATCTATAAAGGAACTGACTATACTGTTTCTTATTCAAATAATATAAACGCTGGTATTGGAACTGTTACTATTACTGGAATAGGTAATTATGATGATACAGTTACGACTACATTTAAAATATTACCTGCAGACATCAGTAAAGCGAAATTTTCAACCATTTCAGCTCAGAACTACACCAAAAAGGCTATAACACCTGCATTCTCAATGGCATATAATGGAAAAGCTCTGACTAAAAATGTTGACTACTCATTTACATATTCTAACAATATCAATCCTGGAAATGGAATAATCAATGTAACTGGAAAAGGAAACTATACTGGCAACAAAACAATTTACTTCAAAATAAATGCACCAAAGGTCGGTTTCACATTTTCTGTAAAGGGATATAAATATAAGATTACAAAAGCTGGTCAAGTTTCAATAATTGGTGCAGAGAAGAAAAATCTCAGAAAAATTGCCATAGCTGATAATGTTAAATTCCTTGGAAAAATCTATAAGATTACTGGAATTGAAAAGAACGCATTTAAAGGTTTCTCCAAAGCCACCACCCTTACAATTGGAAAGAATGTTAAGAAAATCAGTGCTAATGCATTCTCAGGCTGCAAGAAGCTAAGTAAGGTAACTATCAAGTCAGCAACCATCAGCAGCTTCGGTGCTAATTCCTTCAAAGGAACTGGCAAGAAAATAAGCTTCAAAGTTCCTAAGCGCGCGCTTAAAAAGTACACTGCAAAGATCAAGAAAACCGGCGCATCGAAAAACGCCACAATTACTAAATAAAAAAACTATTAAGCATTAACAAATAAAAAGATGACAATCCACTATGTATTTATACAATAGATTGTCATCTTTTATTTTATTATAGTGCTATTCCGCATTTTGCAAGAGTTAAAACAATTACCAGGATTGATATGTTCATCAATTCAGATTAACTGTACAGGTCTTAGACCAGTCATTGAAAACCTTCTTACCTTTTACAATTCTGTATGATCTTACTCTTACATAATAGGTTCTTGTATAGTTTCCATTTGGTTTGATTAACGTTGAGTTTACATTTTTCTTGAAGAAATTATGAATAGTCTTCTTTTCATCAAATTTCTTGTCTATTGAGAACTGAACTTCGTAACCATCAACCGTCTTATCCTTAACCCATGAAAGCTTAACTCTGTTGCCCCACTGAATCTTACTCTTAATAACCTGTTTAGCACATACAACAGTTACAGTAATCTTCTTCGTAGCAGGCTTGAATTTACTCGTTCCAGCCGCTTTTATTGTAATTTTAGCTTTTCCAAGACCAACAGTTTTAACCTTGCCATTCTTAGCAATCTTAATAACCTTCGGATTACTACTCTTAAATGTAAGCTTGCCATTTCCATTAGTCTTCACTCCGAGGCTTACAGTCTTATCCGAATAATACAGTTTCTTGGACTTAGCCTTGATAGTCTGTTTCTTCTTAACAACAGGCTTAGGTTTCTTAGTTGACTGGGTGGTCTTAGGCTGAGTATTATTATTCGATGAGCCAGGCGCAGTTGTCGTTTTCTCAGTTTCATTATTCTTTCCCTGATTATTCTTTTCATCTTCAGCCTTTTGTCTTGCAACCTTGATAGAAACGATAACATCATCTATCTTCCCCTTAGCTTCAGCAAGCTTAGAATCAATTTCATCCTCAACTGCAGCGGTATCAATAATCTTCTTTCCTGTAGAAACAGCCTCTTTATAAGTCTTAGTTTCAGCCTCAGTAGCATCAGCTAGTTTCTTAGATTCAGCATATTCATCCAACTTAGTCTTGGCATTATCCTTTGCCGCTTTCAGAAGCTTTGCAAAATCCTTTTCCCAAAGTGCTTCAAATGTAACATTTTTAGTCACTTCATAATCGCCAATGTAAATCTTGCCGTCAACAGCTTCATTTGAATTAAGGACATATACAGTTTTTGAATCTGTCTCACTACCTTGCAAACCAGATTCCGTACCCTTAATCACAAAACCTTTAAACAGATAATCCTCTCTTGAAGGGGATGGGAATGTTTTTATCTTTCCACCTGACTCTGATGAAACAGAAACCATCATCTCCGTATCGGATTCCTTACCATTCAGAAAACCATCTTTAGATTCGAACTTCACTTCGTAGCCAGTCATCCACTGAACAAGGAATGTTACATCATCCTCCACAACATAATCATAAATGCTCTTTACTTTGTCCTGACCAGTGTATTCATTTATGTTCTCGACATAGAGAGTATCAGTTTCGTCACCTTGAATCTTGTAGCCTTTGACACTATAATCCGGACGTCCGTAGGCTTTTGCTTCTGTTGGGATGGATGAAAGCTTTTCAGCAGCAACAGTCTGGAATGATTTTGTATACTCATACTTTGAGCCATTCATATATCCTTCATCAGATTTGATGGTTATTTTTTTATAACAAACCCAGACGAGATTAAATGTTACATCTTCCGTCGGAACAAAATCACCAATCCATTTAGCTCCATTTACTGCATCAGCCTTTTCACGAACATAAAGTGTATCATCACCACCTTCAAGTTTCCATCCGACAAATGTATAATCCTTTCTTCCCCATCCATAATTGTAACTAGTTATTGCGTGACCTTTTTTTACATATAAAGAACTACTCTTGGAACCACTTGAACCATTAATATATCCTTCAGGTGACAAGAAAGTAATAGTATACGCTTCATCCCAAATTGCCTCAAAAATTATATCTTCTCTTACTTCAAGATCAGAAATACTCTTTGCAGTCCCCTTATCTTCCTCATATTTCTTTTCATAAACATTATCTGATGTATCACCCTGTAATTTCCATCCTGCAAAAAGATATCCAGGTCTTCCAGAAGGACTATAGGAAGAGGCTGATGTAAATCTCCCTCCTGATTCAACATTTACAGTCCTTGTTTTTGTAGTAGCAGAGCCACTCATATATCCTTCCACAGAATAAAATGTAATCATACAGGATGCTTCCCATACTGCATAAAACGTTACATTTTCTGATATTGTTACATAGCCAATATATTTTTCTCCTGATTTAAGATTATAAGAATTTGCAACATATAAAGTATTATCACCTTCCTTTTTCCAACCACGGAAAATATATTTCTCCCTTCCAGAACATGTCGGACTACTATTTAAAGCCCCTCCACTTTCCACTGTATAATTCATCTGAGTAGTAGAAGACTTCCCAGAAATATATCCTTCCGAAGAAGAAAATGTAACATTATATGTTTCATTCCAGACCGCTTCGAATGTAACATCCTCAGTAGGAACATAATACCACAAGCTTTCTGAAGAACCATAAGATTCACTTGCATATATAGGTGAATTGTAATTTTCTTTTATCTTCCATCCTTTAAACACAAAGCCTGGTACTGTATCAGTATATGGAACACCTGACGAATACCTCAAAGATTCGAGAGACACTCCCGGTGCAACTTTAATAGTTTTCTTTTTAACATTATCTGGCAACAATAATCCTTTTGAAGTTTCAAATGTTACCTTTATCTCTTTTTCCCAAACAGCTACTAGTGTCATATCATTTTTAGCATAGAGATAATCATGTGTCTGAGGATCATAAACATAACCACTATATGCATCATATATTGTACCATCTGTGGAAGATTTCCATTTTACCAGATACATATCATCTACATGTACGACTCCATCACTTGGTGATGAATACCATTTATCAAAATGACAATATACCGGATCGTTTTCACCTAATTCAGCAGTTACATACCTGCTACTGTTTATATTCGAGTAATATTCCTCCCCTAAGTCAAAAGTAATTGTATGTATTGTTGACCACTCCGCAACAAAAGTAACATCACTGCTCACAGCATAATTAGAAGCTTCATAATAGCTATATATCTTCCCTGAAGAATCCCCTTGTATCTTCCAACCATTAAACGAATAATTATCCTGTACTGCAGAAACATAATTATCATATAACGAATAAAAACTTTTTTCTTTAGGAACAACATATGTTTTCGAATGAATTCCTGAGCTTTGTGAATTCAGATAGCCACTTCCAGCATCAAATGTAACCTTTACGAAGCCCTCCATAAGCATAGGATCATCAGGGTCAACCCATAACGCTTCATAAGTAATATCACTATAGATTTTATTATTGTTATCGGAAATATCACTTTTAGTGTATATTTTCCCATCTGTAGTTCCTGATATTTTCCATCCACCAAACATCATAGAACTATTATCATTATATACTGAAGGCACATAGTTAGAATAAATACGATTTCCGTCTAGAATCTTATTTGTTGTAGTTGTAGTTTTTGTACTTCCTGACTTAAAATACCCTCCACCTGCATTAAATGTTACAGTATGATAATCTCCCCATACAGCTACAAATGTAGTATCCTCTGTAAAATTTTTCATCCAGATTCCTGACACAATATTTTCATCAGAATCCATTAGTTTTTTCCAACCTATAAATCCTTTTGAATCATCAGCATACATAGGTGTAGGATCAAACTCACCTGTAATATCTCCAAAACTCTTTTCCGGAATAACCTGATATGTTTTTTTTGTAATAGTATTATTTCCGAAATATCCACCATTTGCATCAAAGATAATAGTTTTAAAATCCGATGAATACATTGCGGTTAATGTAATGCTTTCACTACAACTCGAGCTTATAACTTGGGCGTTATAATTTGAATAATATGTTGAATACTTTCCTTCCTCTGATTTTCCAGGAACAAACCATCCGATAAAAACGCCGCCTTCTTTTGAAGGTTCAGAAATGTTGTAGGAATGATAACTATTTTCAAATGTATAATTGATCTTCTTGGTGGTATTATCAGAGAATTTTCCGCCGCCAGCATCATAAGTTACAGTAATACTTTTCCTCCAACATGTATATAAATCTATATTCTCCTGAAAGTAATAACTCTGATCATCACGATATTCAAACATCAAATCCGTATCATTCTGATCAGAACACCATCCACCAACATAGTAACCATCACAACCAAAAAATGTATTCCCTAAATATGTCGATACCCCTTTATCTATCGTAAAAGTTTCTGTTTTATCCTCCTTATCAACTTCTTTTGGATAATTAGAATGATATGTGATAGTTATTCTATTTGGATCGTCTTCCTCAGCAAAAACATTATTTAGTCTTCCATCGTAACAAAATAAGATATACAAGCTTACAATCAATAAGATTGCACAAATGGAAAATATATGTTTTTTATGATCAGAATTCTCATTAATTTTCATATACCATACCTTCTTTCCTAAAGAAACTATATATACAACCTGAAACTTCTATATTCTAAACAGCTAAATAAATTAGAAATATTAGTAACTGTTCAGTTACAAATATTATATCAAATCATTTAGAAATCATAAAGTGATTCTGCCAAAGTACCTACTACATTTCTTTTATAAAATACTTCAAGAGTTTTTTTCATTTATTACCTAAAATATATAAAAGAAAAAATCTTTTCTCACCTATTGCTAATATAATAGCAATTTTTTTCTCATTCTGAAACAAAAAAATAGCCCACTATGGAAATTGTTATATCTTTAACAATCCATAGTGGACTAAATCACTTATTTATCTAAAAAACAATATTTTGATTTTAAGTTGATCATCTAACGAAGCTTACTCTTCAGATTCATCGTCATCAACGATATCTTCAGCACTAAAGTCATCGTCTGCAATGTCATCATCTTCGACATCTTCATCTGTAATGAATTCATCATCTGAGTCATCATAGTTTCTATTTGAAAGTACGCTGTCATCTACAACGATTTCATCATCTTCGATGTATTCGTCGTCCATTTCTGGTACTTCTCTTGCATAATCGGAGTCGAGTCTTACTGCACGATATCTCTTCATACCAGTTCCGGCAGGAATGAGCTTACCGATAAGTACGTTCTCTTTAAGTCCGATAAGTGGATCTATCTTACCCTTAATAGCTGCATCTGTCAGGACTCTTGTTGTCTCCTGGAAGGATGCTGCTGAAAGGAATGAGTTAGTTGCAAGTGAAGGCTTTGTGATACCAAGAAGGATTCTGTTAGCAACTACTGGACGAAGTCCATCTTCTGCAAGGATTTCATTTACTTCGTCTATATCAAGCACGTCTGCAAGTGTTCCAGGAAGATATTCTGAATCTCCTGCATCCTCGATACGTGTCTTCTTGAGCATCTGACGAACGATAATCTCAATATGCTTATCGTTAATCTCAACACCCTGTGAACGGTAAACCTTCTGTACCTCGCGAAGCATGTAGTTCTGAACTGCCTCAACACCCTTAATCTTAAGGATATCATGAGGATTTACTGAACCTTCTGTCAGTTCATCACCGGCTGCGATTTCTTCACCATCCTGAACCTTGATACGTGATCCATAAGGAATAAGATATGCCTTAGTCTCACCTGTCTCAGAACTGGTTACTACAACCTCTCTCTTCTTCTTTGTATCTCTGATTTCTACCTTACCGGCAAAATCTGAAATAATAGCAAGTCCCTTTGGCTTACGTGCTTCGAAGATTTCCTCTACTCTAGGAAGACCCTGTGTGATATCACCACCGGCAACACCACCTGAGTGGAAAGTTCTCATTGTGAGCTGTGTACCTGGCTCACCGATTGACTGAGCTGCGATAATACCAACAGCCTCACCTACCTGAACAGGCTCACCTGTAGCAAGGTTACGTCCATAACACTTAGCGCAGACACCTGCATGGTTACGACATGTAAGGACTGTACGGATCTTAACTGTAGCATTGTCTCCTGCTTCCTTGATCTTATTAGTAGCCATGATCTTCTTAGCACGAGCTGGAGTAATCATATGGTTACGCTTAACAATCATATTTCCATTATCGTCATAGATTGTTTCGCATGAATATCTACCTGTAATACGCTCTTCAAGGCTCTCAACGTCTTCCTTACCGTTCTTGATAGCCTTTACCCACATACCTGGGATTTCCTTCTCATCAACGCCATCCCAGCAATCCTTCTCACGAATGATAAGCTCCTGAGATACATCGACAAGACGTCTTGTAAGGTAACCAGAGTCGGCTGTTCTAAGAGCTGTATCTGAGAGACCCTTACGAGCACCATGTGCTGAAATGAAGTATTCGAGAACGTCGAAACCTTCACGGAAGTTAGCCTTGATAGGAAGTTCGATTGTACGACCTGTTGTATCAGCCATAAGACCCTTCATACCTGCAAGCTGCTTGATCTGCTGGTTAGAACCACGGGCACCAGAGTTAGCCATCATGTAGATTGGGTTGTAATGGTCAAGACCTGCAAGAAGCTTAGTCTTAAGAAGTTCATCAGTCTCTTCCCAAACCTTAACTGTTTCCTTGTAACGCTCATCTTCTGTAACGTTACCACGTCTATAATCCTTCTGGATTCTTTCAACCTTCTTATCAGCCTCTTCAATGATTTCCTTCTTGTCGCCAGGAATTGTCATATCTGCGATAGAAACTGTAAGACCTGAAAGTGTTGAATACTTATAACCTACTGCCTTGATCTTATCGAGCATGTCAGCTGTAGCTGTGCCGCCATGAATGTTAATGCTTCTCTCGATGATCTGCTTTAACTGCTTCTTTGCAATACGGAAGCCTATTTCTGGCTCAAGGAAGTTCTCAGGCTTTGTTCTGTCAACAAAACCAAGATCCTGAGGAATAAGCTCGTTGTAAAGAAGTCTACCTACTGTAGATGTAACTACCTTTGAAACATACTCATAGTCATCTGGGTCTTCGCCCTCTGGGATCTTATCAAATGGAATGATTGGCTGTCCATCTGGAACGTTCTTAAGACGATAAGCTCCCTTATGAACTCTGATCTTCTGATGAAGAGTAATTTCATTATTTTCATAAGCAAGGAAAGCTGTGTTGAAATCCTCATAGTAAAGACCGAAAAGATCCTTAGGTCTACAAATGATTACTCTCTCTGCACCCTTCTCTGCATCAACGTCTACTCTATACTTAATGAGACTATATTCTGTCAATACCTCATCCATTGAGATCTTGCCAGCATTTAACTGATCATAAGACTCATTGATTGCTGCCTTAACTTCCTCTTCTGTTGTATAAACCGGAGCATCCTTAAGCTTTTCAGCGATCTCTGGATCTTCTGATAAGTCGATATTGTGACCAATTGTAAGATAGTACATACCAAGGATCATATCCTGTGTAGGAACTGCAACCGGCTCACCATCTGATGGCTTAAGAAGGTTGTTAGAAGAAAGCATGAGGAAACGACACTCAGCCTGTGCTTCTACTGAAAGAGGTACATGGATAGCCATCTGGTCACCGTCGAAGTCGGCGTTGAATGCGTGACAAACAAGTGGGTGCAATCGAAGAGCTTTTCCTTCAACCAATACAGGTTCGAAAGCCTGGATACCAAGTCGGTGCAAGGTAGGAGCTCGGTTCAACATAACCGGATGCTCTTTTACAACTTCATCAAGGATAGCGAAAACTTCTGAGTTTTCCTGTTCAACATAAGTCTTTGCCTTTTTGATGTTTGCAACGATATCTTTATCTACAAGTTTTTTCATGATGAATGGCTTGAAAAGTTCAAGAGCCATTTTTGTAGGAACACCGCACTGCCAGATCTTAAGTTCTGGTCCAACGCAGATTACAGAACGTCCTGAGTAGTCAACACGTTTACCAAGAAGGTTCTGTCGGAATCGTCCCTGTTTACCTTTCAACAAGTCAGAAATTGATTTAAGAGGTCTGTTAGAAGCTCCCTTTACAACTCTCTTTCTCTTTGAATTGTCGAACAAAGCATCAACTGCTTCCTGAAGCATTCGTTTTTCGTTTCGAATGATGATGTCAGGAGCTGAAAGCTGCTGGAGTTTCTTAAGACGATTGTTTCTGTTGATAACTCGTCGGTACAAGTCGTTCAAGTCTGATGTAGCAAATCGGCCACCATCCAACTGAACCATAGGTCGCAAATCCGGTGGAATAACTGGAACTACGTCCAAAATCATCCATGAACATTTGTTTGTTGATGTTCGGAAGTTTTCAACGATTTCAATTCGTTTGAGAAGTCGTTTGTCGCTCTTTGCGCCTTTTTCGATCATCTTCTGTCGGAGTTCTGCAGCAAGTTCATCAAGGTTGATGTTTTCAAGCAAAGTCTTGATTGCTTCAGCACCCATTCCGGCTGTGAATGATCCGCCGTATCGTTCTTCTGCTTCAAGATATTCATCTTCAGAAAGAAGCTGCATTTTCTTGAGGTCAGTGTCACCTGGATCGATTACGATATATTTTTCATAGTAAAGAAC
>JAILEJ010000472.1 GCA_024688095.1 Butyrivibrio sp. | reverse complement strand
TAACCAGGATCAGATTGTGTCAAGGGAGCAGATTGCTACAAGGATATGGGGATACGATAATGATGCAGAGTACAACAATGTTGAGGTATATATTTCTTTTACCAGAAAAAAGCTTGCATTTCTCGAGACTGATATGGAAATTAAAGCAATAAGAGGACTGGGATATCAGATTAGAAAAAAGGACAAATAAATGTTTAAGAAGACAAGAATCAAAATAATGATATTGATTACATCTACCATATCATTACTACTTATTGCTACACTTTTTGCAATATCTTTATCATCCTACATTGAGGAATATAATCAAACTTCGGGACATATAGACAGCGGATTTCTGAGTTTGTTTGAATATGGAGGACCACCGGACATAAACGGCAATGAAAATCCTCCTGATGACCTTCCAGACTGGCCTGAAGAAGCAACAGAAAAAGAAGGATTTGTTCCTGAAAGGCTGGATGAAAGCAGTGTTGAATTACAGCTTGTTGCAATAAAAAGGTTTGCCAGGGTCATGGTCAAAAATATGATAAGGATAGGAATCTTTGTCATAATTATTGTGTTTATTGCATCGTATTTTGTCTCAGGATGGATAATGAAGCCACTTGAAACTGCTTATAAAAAGCATAAGCAGTTTGTTTCAGATGCAGGGCATGAACTAAAAACACCTGTAGCTGCTATAGATATAAACGCGGAGCTTCTTGCTAAGGATATTGGAAATAATAAATGGCTTGATAGCATTAGATATGAGAGCCGCAGAATGAATGAACTTGTAAAACAGCTTCTTGATTTATCACGCGTTGAAAATGTCAAGCCTGCAAAAGCTAAGGTTGATTTAAGTGAGCTGGTTATGGGTAGTGTCCTGCCATACGAAGGAGTTGCATTTGAAAAAGGCTATGAGCTTGAGACTCTTATTGATACAGATATCAAATATAACTGTGATAGAAATCAGATGGAGCAGCTTGTAGCTATTCTTACTGATAATGCAATTTCTCACGCAGAAGGAGATGGTTCTATCAGTATAGGTCTCACACAGAAAGGTGGGAACATTTATTTAAAAGTTACTAATCCTGGAAAAGAAATACCAAGGGAGGACAGGGATAATTTATTTGAGAGATTTTACAGATCTGATAAATCACATACAGATACAGGACATTATGGACTTGGACTTGCTATAGCAAAAGCCATTGTAGATAGTCATAAAGGCACGATAGACGTGCAGTGCAGCAATGGAGAATGTGAATTTATTGTGAAATTATAGCATTTTTAGTTTTCTTTAATGTTTCTTCAATAAAACTTCAATCTTCATATTGATAATAAAGTCAAACAAAATAATAAACATTTTTCAGCTCTGATATGATAACAAAATTGGAAACTGAAAAAAATAATGGAGGCTTTGGCTAAATGAAAAGAAAGAAGATATTGGCATTATTAACATCTGCTGCTCTTGTTTTATCAACAGTAGGATGTGGCGCAGCAGATTCTGGAACCGGAACTGATAGTACAACATCAGAAACTGAGGATACTCAGGAAGCTGAAACAGCAGAAGAGGATACAGCAGAATCCGAGGAATCTACTGAGGAGACTTCAGAGGAAACGACTGAAGAAGCTGTAGAGAGTGATTCGTCAGAAGATAGTGAATCAGATACTTCAGCGCTGGATGCAACATCTGATGAAGACAGGGCTTATATAGAAGAAACATTGAATCTTGCAAATAATGAAGAAGTTACATGGACCTATGATTCAGAGGCAGATGCCTGGACAATGAGCATCGTAAGTGCTGTTGCTTATGCAGAGATAGAAGATGAAGAAGGCGTGTCTGTATGTGTTCCTGGTGCATATATAAAGGGAATTGATACAGATGGGGATGGTGTAGAAGACATCACTGCAGATTCTTATACTGAAGAGGTACATGGTCAGCTTGTAATTGATTATGATGCAGAGGTAACAAGCTCAAACGGACAGGTATATACAGCTTCTACGGCACCTGTAATTTTAAATACAGGAGCTGCAGGATATAGTTCATCAACAAACACTACAGCAGCTACAACTTATGCTTCAGAAGGATATATCAATGTATCATGCGGTAATAGAGGAAAGAATGATACTGCAACAGATGAAGATGGAAATGAATATTATACAGGTGATGCACCAAGCTGTCTTGCGGATCAGAAAGCTGCAACACGATTTGTAAAGTATAATATTCTTCTTGGTAATCTTCCAGGAAGTACTGAATACTGGGTATCAACAGGTGGTTCAGGCGGCGGTGCTCATGCAACAATGTTTGCAGCAACATCCAATAACTCAGATTTTTATGATTATCAGATTGAAGTTGGAGCTGTAGGTGTATATGTAAATGAAGATGGTACTTATAGTACAACAGTAACAATTGATGGCGAGGAATATGATATTTCAGATGGTGCATGGGGTGCAGTAGCATACTCTGCTATTACATCACTTTACGAAGCTGATATGGCAATGGCCTTTGAGTATTATATGGATACAACATATGATTTTAATACTTCTTTCCAGAAGCAGATGGCTGAATACCTTTCAGAAGAGTACATGGAATATATCAATTCACAAAATCTTAGCGTTAATGAAGCGGATGTAGAGCTTGATATTAACGGTGATGGCGATATGGAAGATACTATCGACCTGACTATTGAGTACGATGAAGAAAAATATGCTGATACAAATGGATATGGTGGAACATATGTAGACTTTTATCTTGCAGAGTTTATTTCTAATCTTCAGTGGTATCTTGATAATCTTGATTATGCAGAAGACTGGACATGGTTTGATGCAGATGGAAATGCCCTTTCAGATGAAGAAGTTGCAGCAATGACTTCTGAAGATAAGGCTACAGCATTTATAGAAGGACGTTATGCCAAGAGTTCATCTTCTGAAGGTGGAATGGGAGGCCCAGGAGGTGGAATGGGCGGCCATGGTGGCGATATGACAGGCGGCCCTGGCGGTGATATGGCAGGTGGACCTGGAGAAATGACAGGTGGACCTGGTGAAGATAGTGCTGATGCATCAACAGATGGTGAGTCATCAGAAGAAGGTGCACCAGCAGATGCAGAAGGAGCACCT
>JAILEJ010000461.1 GCA_024688095.1 Butyrivibrio sp. | reverse complement strand
CACCATCAACTAATGGAGGTATTACATATGCAGATAAAAAAGATAGCACTTATACCGGCTTATGAACCGGATTTTTCACTTATAAAACTTGTTTTGGAACTTAGAAAAAATGATTTTGAGGTTGTAATAGTAAATGATGGCAGTTCAAAGGAATGTGATTCAATATTTAAATCCTGCTCAGGAATTGCAACAGTTTTATATCATCCTATGAATATAGGGAAAGGAGTTGCTTTAAAGACTGGACTCTACTTCATAAGGAATAATTTTAACGGACCGTATGTTGTAGTTACTGCAGATGCTGATGGACAGCACAGTGTAAAAGATATATTAAGGGTTTGCGAAGAAGCTGGAAAATATCCGGACAGCCTTGTTCTTGGAAGCAGGCAATTTGATAAAGATGTGCCACTTAGAAGCAAGTTTGGAAATACTGTTACAAGATTTGTTTATAAGATTTTTAGCGGTGTTAAGGTTAGCGATACGCAGACAGGTCTTAGAGCTTTTTCACAGAGTGTGCTCCCGAGACTTCTTAAAATAAAAGGAGATAGATACGAATACGAGATGAATGTACTTATGTTTTTTGCAAAAGAGAAGCGCAAGATTAGAGAAGTAAAGATTGAAACTATTTACCTTGAGGGAAATAAGTCTTCACATTTTGATACAGTGAAGGACTCCTGGAAAATATATAAGGAAATCCTTAAGTTTTCAGCGTCATCATTCCTTAGCTTCCTTATAGATTACGGCCTGTATTGTATGTTTTTCATGGCATCAGGACAGCTGCTGTTATCAAATATCGTAGCAAGATTATTTAGCGCATCCTTTAACTATACTTTTAATAAGAAGATAGTGTTTGAAGCAAAAACATCATTTTGGAAATCAGCAGTTGGATATATGATTCTTGCCGTTTTCATATTAGTGGGTAACACTTATATACTAAGCCTGCTCACGGCCTATGGAATGAATAGTTATATTGCAAAAATAATTACAGAACTTTTCATGTTCATAATAAGCTATACAATTCAGCACAGATTTATTTTCAGAAAGGAAATAAGAAATTATGAAAAAGCATAAATTTACCATTGTTTATATGCTTGTTCTTACTTCATTTACAGTATATATGGGACTTAACACTTTTGTTCTTTCAAGCGTATACGAGACAGATACAAGTGCAATGAATTCATCCCTTTTTGGAGAAGAAACAGTTAATACACTTTCTGAAGCAGATGCGACAGTTACTTTGAATGGAGAGACTACGACAATAACTAATGATACAGAAGAGTCTGATGATGAAGAGTCTGACAATGCAGAAAACGAAGATACTAAAGTGAAAGACAATGACGAAGAAGATTCTGATGATACAGATGACAACAATGACGAAGCAGATCCTGATAGTTCAAAAGATTCAGAGTCTCATGGGCCTGGTTCAGCAAAAAAGTCAGGAAAACATGGTAAGCCGGGAAGCAGTTCTGATTCTGAAAGCAGTGGTTCTTCAAAGCCTGGTGCAAAAAAAGGTGATACATCAAATTCTGATACAACAGCCCAGGCAGACTCATCTGAAAATAAAACAACAACAGACTCATCCGACAATAAAACAGAAACAGGTTCATCAGATAGCGACTCATCATCTCAAACAGAATCATTAGATGATGAATCAACAAGTGCATCGACATCATCAGAGCTTACAAGTGGAAGCGTGATCGGAACATATGATAATGAAGATGCCCGGATAACAATTACAGAATATACATATGAAGACACTCAGGTTTATGTTGCAGATGTGACACTCAGTTCTGTGGAATATATAAAGACTGCCTTTGCAGATGACTCTTATGGAAAAAATGTTACAGAAACTGTTTCTTCTATGGCAAGTGACAATAATGCAGTTCTTGCAATAAATGGTGATAACTATGGCTCACAGGAGAGTGGATATGTAATCAGAAACGGAATCATATACAGAGACGAAGCAGGAACGAATGACGTTTTATGCATCTATGCAGACGGAAGTATGGAGGTTGTAAGCCCGGATGAATATACAGCTCAGGAATTGATAGATAAGGGCGTATGGCAGGCATTTTCATTTGGCCCATCGCTAATTGAAGAAGGTACAGTTACAGTTTCAGAAGATGATGAGGTTGGAAAAGCCAGAGCCAGTAATCCAAGAACAGCAATTGGAATAGTAGACGATCTTCATTATCTGATAGTTGTTTCAGACGGAAGAACAGATGAAAGCGAAGGACTTTCACTCTATCAGCTTGCTGAGTTTATGGATAGTCTTGGAGCAACAACTGCCTACAATCTTGATGGTGGAGGTTCATCAACAATGGTATTTAACGGAACACTTATCAATAATCCTACTACAACAGGAAATTCCATAAAGGAAAGAGAGGTAAATGATATTGTATACATCGGATGAAAAAATAAAAAGATTAAAAGATAGTCTTTTTGGCCAGATTTTATTTACAATTTTTTGCACAATCTTTGGATTAATTTATGAAAAATTTAGTCACGAAGTTTATTCTTTTTATATGATATATGCATTTGCAATTCCTCTTGTGCTTGCAATACTGCCATATATCGTAATAATAAGGCGCTCTGACAGGATGAGAATCCCGGGAGAAATTACCATTTCAATCTGGAATATGGCAGTCGCAACATTGACTGTGGGATCTCTTTTTAAAGGCGTAATAGAAATATATGGAACTACCAACAAACTGACTGCTGTATATCCTATAGCAGGTGGAGTACTGGCTGTTGCTGCGGTTTTCACATATTTTTTTCACAAGGAAAGGACTGAGGAAGAAACATCGCAGACAGCTTGAATTAAGGAAGCTCATATGAATATATTAATAGCTGAAGACGATGAAGATTTAAATGAAATTATAGTAAAAAAAATGAAGGCAGAAGGCTTTACAGTCGATAACTGCTTTGACGGCGAGGAAGCTCTGGACAGGATGAGTTATGCTGACTATGACGTTGTGATTATGGATATTATGATGCCGGTCATGGACGGGATAACAGCTCTTTCCAAGCTTAGAGAAGAAGGTAACAGTACACCTGTCATCTTCCTTACTGCTAAGGATACTATCTCTGACAAGGTTAAGGGACTTAATCTTGGGGCAAATGATTATGTTGTTAAGCCTTTTTCCTTTGATGAACTTATTGCAAGAATTATGGCTGTTACAAGAACGGCAGCTGGAAATACATCATCGCATCTTGAACTTTCTGATCTCACTCTTAATATGGAAAGTCATATTGTAAAAAGAGGCGAAAAAGAAATTCGCCTTACAGGAAAAGAGTATGGATTATTAGAATATCTTCTTCTTAATAAGAATAGAATTCTTAGTAGGGAGAAGATATTAAGTCATGTCTGGGGATATGACTATGAGGGCGGAGAAAACATAGTTGATGTTTATATGAATTATGTGAGAAAAAAGGTTGATGGAGACTACAAAAATAAGCTCATTCACACGGTCAGGGGAATCGGATACACCATGAAAGTAGAATCGTTATGAAAAAGAAATTGTCATTAAAACTTAGAATATCACTCTGGTTTACGCTGTTTTTGGTACTTATAACAACAGCATTTTTTGGAGCGGCAATTTCTATATATATGTCTTACTATAGCGAAGATATAAAGAATCAGCTTGTGGAAGTGGTATCAGAAGAGGCAGCACTTCTTGAAGAGGATAAAGGTTTAAGAGAAAGTGTTACTGAAGGTGAACTTAGTGAGACCTATTTTCTTAGAGAAGATATAAAGCTCATGGTTTATGACGAAGACGGCGAAGAAGTGGCAGGACTTTTTATCTATGATGAGCTTGATGATAAAGAATATTCAAAGGCAGATAAGCCTAAGAAAATAGAGATAAATGGAGTTTTGTATTATTACTATGATGTAAAAGTAAATGTACATCATGGCACAGATTATTACGTTAGAGGTATAGTAAGAGCGGAAGAATCCATAAGTGGTATACTTATGGATCACGTTGGAATTGCGCTTCTTATTCCGCTTCTAATTATAGTGGCCTTCTTTGGAGGATATTTTCTTACTGGAAGATTTTTACTTCCTATCAAAAAAATTGATGAGACTACAGAAGAGATAAGACAAAGTGGTGATCTTACAAAAAGAATCGAATTTACAGATAATGGTGATGAGCTCTCGAAACTGTCGGCTCATATAAATTCCATGTTTGATACACTTCAGGATAATTTTGAAGCAGAAAAGCAGTTTACATCAAGTGCTTCTCACGAACTTAGAACTCCCGTTTCAGTAATACTTGCACAGTGCGAATATGCAATAGAAAATGCGCAGACCAAAGAGGAAATTCAGGATGCGGTATCTTCAATACAAAAGCAGGGCTATAAGATGTCACGTCTTATAGAGGCTCTTTTGATGTTTACAAGAATGGAGCAGGGTACTGAAAAATATCCTATGGAAGTTGAAAATGTAAGCGAGATAGTTATGTCTTCTTGTGAGGATTTTTCAATTATAGCGGATAAAAACATAGAGATCATTCCAAAGGTTCAGGAAAATGTAATGAGAGAAGTTAACAGAGAACTTTTTTCACTAATGGTAAATAATCTTATCCAGAATGCAATCCGTTATGGAAGAGAAGATGGACATGTTTATGTTGAATTAAAAAAAGAGGGTGAAAAAATCACCCTCTCAGTAATAGATGATGGAATTGGTATTGCAAAAGAAGACATTCCACATATTTTTGATGTATTTTACCGGGCAGATAAATCACGAAATTCTAAAGGTTTAGGACTTGGATTATCGCTCGTTAAAAGGATTACCGAATTTCACAATGGTAAAATTTCAGTTCAAAGCAAGTCAAATAATGGAAGTACGTTTTGTTGTACTTTTAATGCATAGGGGGATAAAAATGTTATAGTCTGTGTTATCTTCCAAGTGCTGCCTGACCACCATCCATAGTTACTAGCGAACCTGTTATGTGACTTGATTTTTCTGAAGCTAAGAAGAGTGCAAGATCTGCAACTTCTTCTGGCTCACAGTATCTCTTGTCCGGGTATGGAGCTGCAAAAACAGCCATTGCGTCTGCCTTTGAAACATTTTCACCAAGAGCCTGTTTCTCAAGCTTGTCCATCATAGGTGTGTTGATAGGTCCTGGTCCAATGCAATTGATATGGATACCAAGCTCTGCTACTTCAAGTGCTGCACATTTTGAAATGCCATGTACAGCGTGCTTTGAAGATACATATGCGGACATTGTAGCTGCTCCAACGATTGAACCCTGAGAAGAAATATTAACTATGGCACCACTTTTTCTTTCTTTCATGTGGCGAAGTGCATATTTCATTCCATACATTGGGCCAAATACGTTTACATTATATACATTCTGAATATTTTCAGTTGTCTGCTCATCAAGTGGAAGAGATTTTCCTTCGTATCCGGCATTATTAACAAGGACATCAAGCTTTCCGAAATGTTCAACTGTCTGGTTAACCATGTTTTCAACCTGTTCTTCTTTTGTAACATCTACTACAAAAGTAAGAAGGTTTTCCTTTGGAATATCAAGTGTTGGAAGGAATTTGTCCAGCTTTTCCTGAGAAGTTGAGGAGATTGCAAGCTTACTTCCTTCAGCTGCAAATGCTCTTGTGAGAGACTCACCAACACCACCCGTTGAACCTGTTATTAAAACGACTTTATCTTTTAAATTTAAATTCATATTCAGTTCTCCTTTTCTTTTTTATCATCCTCAATTAGTAAAACTGTTAGAGAATGAAATCTATGATTCAAAGTATTTGTAGAACTCTGTGTTGTTGCTTTCTGATTGTTATAATAATTTGAATGTGGTATCTTTGTAAGTGTCAGATTGCAAAAGAAAAAAGGTACCAGATTATGATTACATATGATTTAAATGATAGAAAAATTAATGGAGAAAAGAAGTTTATATATTAATATCTTTACGACTGCATTCGTGAGGATATTATTGAAGGCAGGTTAAAGCCGAATGAAAAGCTGCCGGGAAAGCGTTCTCTTGCAGACCATCTGGGAATAAGTGTTAACAGCGTTATGAATGCTTATATGCTTCTTCTTACAGAGGGTTTTATTTACTCTGTGGAAAAAAAGGGATATTTTGTGCAGGCTCTTAATTATGTAACAGCAAGAAAAAATGCAAGCCCGCTTATTGAGGAGGACGAAGAACTTGCAGACCCGGATTATCTTATAGATTTCAGAGCAAACAGGGTGAGTCTTCATCTTTTCCCAACCACGGTATGGAGCAAATATATGAGGGAATCACTGTCTCTTTCTGGAGACCTGCTTTTTCAGACGGTTCCATATAAAGGCTTATTTGAACTTAGAAAAGCAATTGCAGAAGATCTTTTAAGGTCAAGAAATATGAAGGTTTCACCATCACAGATAATAATTGGAGCAGGAACAGAATATCTCTATAACAGACTTCTGGTACTTTTGAAAAAAGATGCAATTTTTGCAAGCGCAGATCCCGGATATAAAAGATTTGAAAGAATAGCCAGTAACTATGATGTTAAGTGGCAATATATACCAACGGATGAAAGTAATATCAGAATCGATAAGCTTGAAGAAAGCAGAGCCAATATAGTACACGTTTCTCCTGCAAATCTTTTTCCTGTAGGTTATGCAATGCCAATAAAGCGCCGAATAGAGCTTTTTAACTGGGTTAATGCAGGGAG
>JAILEJ010000437.1 GCA_024688095.1 Butyrivibrio sp. | reverse complement strand
AACAAAGAAATATAACTCATACTTCCCCCAACAAAATTTTATATTTAATGATTCATTTTAAATCATAATATATTTAATTATGCATCACGATACTTTTTTGTGCAAATAAAAAAGCCTTGAAACTTTTACATTTCAAGGCTTTGATAATTATCATTAATTAACTTGTACAAAAGCAAGCGTTCCATGTCCTGTCATATCAACAACAACATGGTCTTTTCTTACCTCTGAAACATTAAGCTGAGACCACTTTCCAGATGCATACTGATAAGCAGCTACATTTTCATCTCCAGAAAGACCCTTAACATAGAAATTAACTCTTGCTGTCTTAAATACTACTCCAGGAGCACTTGTATCCACAACGCCCAAAAGAGTACCATTTACAGAAGCTGCCAATGTTTCTGCAGATGTAACCTTACCTGTTGTCGGACTTGATACCATGAATGTCGCACGGCTCTTACTTCCATTAAGGATTACTTTTCCGCCCTGGCTTATCTGATATAAAGTCTTTCCAGCTACAGGATCAACATAATTTCCACTGCTAAGAGTTACAGTTGGTGTGCTTCCACTTGAAGAAGATGATGATCCCATCTTAATTGTAACTTTCTTAGTATTAGCAGCTTTTCCAGACACCTTAATATTATAATTATTTGTCGTACTATAATCATTATTTGTTGTACTGTAATCATAATTAGTTGTACTGGTACTATAATCATTTGTAGTAGTACTGTAATCATAAGTTGTTGTACTATAATCATAAGTAACACTTGCTGTCGGACTGGGCGCTGCCATTACAATCGATGAACTGCAAAGAGTTCCAATCAGAATTGCCGATAATACCATTCTCTTTTTCATTGTTATTCTCCTTTCCCTCACAAGAACAATCAATCAAAACTTCTATAAATTGTGCCTGATGCATCTCCAATGAGACAGCCGACAACATTAACTCTCTTACTTAAATCTTCCGGATTGACCGTAGATAACGTAACAAGGAAGTTATATGGATCAACTCCTTCTTCCCATCCTGTCCTGACATTTCCACCTGATAAAATATCAGCTTCCATATCTTTGATGTACTCCTCACAGCCTTCAACTGATGTAAAATCATAATTTCTTAATACATCGATATTACTACTTTCATATGCTGCATAGACTTCATATGTTAATGCATTACCGTCTATATAGACATACATCATCGGATGGCTTTCAAAATAGCTCTCATCTAGAAAATCAACCACTTCTGAGGCTATTATACCACCTTTTGAATAAGGAAAATATAAAATTTCGTTAAAATCGCACATATCAGAAAGATTGGCAGACTTTATATAAACGGCTCCACACTCGTTTTCTGCGCCTGTACAGTCATGGGTCTCATAATAGTCATCTTCCCCCTGACCATTTTGCAATATCGGAGTATCAATCATAGTATCAGGAATAAAAACCCATCCGAATATATCTGGATTTTGAGCTTTTAATGAAAGTATATCAACTGCCTTTATTCTTGCACTCTGATCCATAGTTCCGCTTTCAGCTGGATTATCAGAAGAAGCTCCTGTCCCGCATGCAGTAATCATTATCCCCAACATAACGCAAACAATAGAAGATACTAATAATCTTCCACGAATAGTATATCGGCTAAACTTTCTCATAACTTTAATCCAACCCTTCAACTTTTTCATAGAAAACATTTATAAATTTATCATACAGATCGTCTTCATCAATATAAAACTCTTCAAACTCTTCTCCCATTGTATTTTCCCCTTCCAGAGTTATTAAATCATCAGCTCCAAAAGAATATCCATCTGTTGAAGTTACAAGATAACTAAGTTCATCAATGGAAATGTTTGTTGTCATTTGCGAAGAAATTTCATTATAAATATCTAGTGCAAGCTTTGGATTATCCTTAGATGCAAGCCTTGCAGCAGCTATGAAAGCATTAAGATACTGCTTTTGTCTCTCATATCTCAAATCAGCAGAGCCAAACTCATTGAAGTCTCTCGCTCTTACATATAAATATGCACTTTCGCCATCAAGATGCACCATCTCACCTTTTCTTAGACTATCATCCCATTTAGTCATATCTTCAAGAACTGTTACACTGACTCCGCCTATGCTGTCATTTATAGTAGATATAGCACTCATATTGATTGCAGCATAGCCATGAATAGGAAGCTGATAGAAAAGATTAGAAACCGCTTTTACCTGATATTCGCAAGATTCTTCAACACCATTACCAAATCCATGCTGAACTGCGATCTGAGCAATTACTGTTGTAACATAATTTCCATACTCATCATATATATCAACATCAGTCATTGAATTTCTGTTAATTCCTATTACCTGGATTTTTTCCTCATGAGGATTAAAAACCAGCAAAAAAAGGGCGTCTGCCTGTCCACCATCAGTTCCCTCTTCTACTATTTTTACCTCATCTTCTTTATCAATGCCCATGATCAGAAAAGTAGTAATATCTTTATTATATTCGTATATATCTCCGTTATATCTTATCCAATCATCCTGCCATTCTATACTGTTATCCAGAGTTGCATAATCCTCCGAACTTCCCTCGGCAGCCATCATAGGGGAAGATGTAACGGATTTTGAAGCCAGATTCAATTTTCCATAGGCGCGCAGAACCTCATAGCCCACAACTCCTATAAGAAGAATTGTAGCTACACTTGCCCATATTATAAG
>JAILEJ010000403.1 GCA_024688095.1 Butyrivibrio sp. | reverse complement strand
CTTATTGTCTTGTAATTAAATGGGAATAATTGTAAAATCAAATAATGTTGTTAAAGGTAAAACCTGGAAAAAGGTGTAAATATGAATACAGATAATATGTTAAAAACAGAGAATCTGACATTTGAATATATAAGGCGTGATGAGGAAGGCAATGTTGAGGGTATAACAACAGCGATAGATGGTGTTAGTCTCGATGTTCAAAAAGGACAATTTATTGCGATTCTGGGACATAATGGATCTGGTAAATCAACACTTGCTAAACATTTTAATGCACTTCTTTATCCGACTGAAGGAACAGTTTATGTTGATGGTATAGATACTACAGATGATAAACGTTTGTGGGATATAAGGCAGGAAGCTGGAATGGTATTTCAGAATCCGGATAACCAGATTATTGGTCAGGTAGTTGAAGAAGACGTTGGATTTGGCCCTGAAAATATGGGTGTGCCTACCAAAGAGATATGGGAACGTGTCGAAGAAAGCCTTAAAGCTGTAGGAATGTATGAATTTAGAAAGAAGTCTCCAAATCATCTTTCTGGAGGTCAGAAACAAAGAGTTTCTATTGCAGGTGTGATTGCTATGCACCCGAAATGTATTATATTTGATGAACCTACAGCAATGCTTGATCCAAATGGTAGAAAAGAAGTCATTAGAGCTGCAAGAGCTCTTAATGATGTAGAAAAGATAACTATTTTACTCATAACACATTATATGGAAGAAGTGGTGTATGCTGATAAAGTTTTTGTAATGGACAAGGGTAAAGTTGTAATGCAGGGAACACCTAGAGAAATTTTTTCACAGGTAGATAAGTTGGTAGAACTCAGACTAGGAGTACCACAGGTGACACTTCTGGCTCATGAGCTTAGAAAAAGCGGACTTAATATTCCTGAAGGTATACTTACCAGGCAGGAATTGACTAATGAATTGAAGAAAATATATGGTGCAAAATAATTATTACATTATAGATAAACAGCAGAGTTTACCAATTATGGGAGACCTATAGAAATGGCAATAATTTTAGATCATGTTAATTACATATATGATGCAGATACTGCAATGAGTCATACCGCACTATCTGATGTATGTTTACAAATTCCGGATGGGCAGTTTATTGGACTTATTGGACATACGGGATCAGGAAAGTCTACTCTAATTCAGCATTTGAATGGACTTGAAAAACCAACTTCGGGAAATGTCTATTATAATGGACAAGACATAAATGATTCTGATTATGACAAAAAGACCTTAAGGTCAAAAGTAGGACTTGTTTTTCAATATCCTGAACATCAGCTTTTTGAGGTGGATTGTTTTTCGGATGTCTGCTTCGGACCCAAAAATCTGGGATTGGATAAAAAAGAAATTGAGCTTCGAGCTTATGAAGCTTTAAAAATGGTAGGACTTCCAGATGAATATTTTTACCAGTCACCTTTTGATTTGTCAGGAGGACAAAAAAGAAGAGTTGCTATTGCAGGTGTGCTTGCAATGAAACCTGAGGTATTAATTTTAGATGAGCCTACTGCAGGACTGGATCCTAAAGGAAGAGATGAGATTCTCGGACTAATTAAGGATTTACATGACAAAATGGGAATAACAGTAGTTTTGGTGTCACATAGCATGGAAGATGTGGCAAATTATGTAGACAGAATTATTGTTATGAATAAAGGAAAAGTTGCATTTGATGATATACCAAAGAAAATATTTGCTCATTATAAAGAGTTAGAGCAAATAGGGCTAGCTGCACCGCAGGTTACTTATGTGATGCAGGAGCTTGCTGCTGAAGGAATACCTGTAAATACTGATGCAACAACTTTAGAAGAGGCAAAAGCTGAAATTTTAAGAGCTTTTGGAAAATAATTAACGGTGGTTAAAAATGCTTAGAGATATTACATTAGGACAATATTATCAGACAGTATCACCTATTCATAAACTGGATCCAAGGGTTAAAATAGTTGCAACTCTGGTATTTATTGTATCCCTTTTTGTTGTAGATAATTTTATAGGATATTTAATTGCTGCACTTTTTTTAGTTGCGGCCATTAAGTTATCAAAAGTACCAGTAAAGTTTATCTTTAAGGGAATGAAATCGATTTTTTTCCTATTAATGATAACGATGGTATTCAATCTGTTTTTGACACCTGGTACTGTGCTTGTGCAAATCTGGAAACTGAAAATTACCATTGAAGGTGTAAAGATTGCATCTATGATGGCTGTAAGACTTATTTTTCTAATTACAGGATCATCAATCATGACACTTACTACTACACCAAACAATTTAACAGATGGACTTGAAAAACTTATGAATCCATTAAAAAAGGCGCATGTCCCAGTTCATGAAATTGCAATGATGATGTCTATAGCGCTTAGATTTATTCCTATACTACTTGAAGAAACTGATAAGATAATGAAAGCTCAGATAGCCAGGGGAGCAGATTTTGAGAGTGGATCACTTATTAAGAGAGCAAAAGCATTAGTGCCTTTATTGGTACCTCTTTTTATATCAGCTTTTAGAAGGGCTAATGACCTTGCAATGGCTATGGAAGCAAGATGCTACAGAGGTGGAAATGGAAGAACCAAGATGAAACCTCTTGAGTATAAAAAAGAAGATAGAATAGCATATATTGTATTGGTTATTTATCTTGTACTTTGTATAGTTGTTGGAAGAATTTTGATTTGACTTTAGATGTGGAAGATATGGAAAAAAGACGAGTAATGTTAATTGTCAGCTATGACGGTACTAATTATAATGGATGGGCATATCAGCCGGCTGATAATGTTATAACAATTGAAGGACTTTTGAATGATGCAATTCATGCGGCTACAGGTGAGGATATAAAGGTCATTGGTGCCAGCAGAACAGATGCAGGGGTGCATGCATATGGGAATATCGCAGTCTTTGATACATGTTCATCAATACCTCCTGACAGATTTTCGTTTGTTATAAATCATCTTCTACCTGAAGATGTAAGAATTGTAAGCTCAAGACAGGTTCCAGGCGATTTTCATCCTAGACATTGTGATACCAGGAAAACCTATGAATACAGATTTTTAAATTCAAAAGAAGAGGTTCCAACAAAACGACTTTATACTTATCATATGAATATTCCAATGGATGAAAAAAGAATGCTTGAAGCTTCAGCATACTTTTTGGGTGAACATGATTTTACGAGTTTTTGTAATGTGAATTCTCAGGCTGAAAGTCATGTGAGAATAATATATGATCTTCATGTTACAAGAATTGGAGACGAGGTAATTATAAGCATTACAGGAAATGGATTCCTTTACAATATGGTAAGAATTATTGCAGGTACACTCATGCAGGTTGGTATCGGGAAAAAGGAACCTAAAGACATGGCAGATATAATTCAGGCAAAAGACAGAGGCAAGGCAGGACCTACAGCTCCTGCTAATGGACTGTTTTTGATAGGCTACAAATATCCGGATGGAACATTTGAAATGTAATTATGAAATTACTCAAAAATATTGCATTTTATAATTGACAAATAGGGTCTGATGACACTATAATATTTTACTGTGTGACGATTAAGTTTACACAAATTTCTATGTTAATGTCATGCCGTTATCCCGGTAAGTAGCGTCATGTCATATATAGATATAATATATGGA
>JAILEJ010000066.1 GCA_024688095.1 Butyrivibrio sp. | reverse complement strand
GCTTGCACAGGCTAATCAGAGTAACCAGGGTGTTCTTTCACTTCTCGGCTAATCTAGTTAGAGTAGGAAACTAATAAGTCAACTAAATAACTACCTAGGGAGGGTAAGGCGCCTTACTCTCCCTTTTCTTTTGCTTTTTTTTAAGGCTAATGCGTGGTACAATTATTTTATGAATCTAAACGGGACTAAATGAGGGGGACCGATGGTCAATAAAGAGAATCCTGTTTTATCGATATCTATACTAACTTCAAACCGAAAAGATACCATTAGAAAATGCCTGGATTCAATAACACATCTTAGGGAAGTTGTGCCCTCAGAGCTTGTAATAGTGGACACGGGCTGTGATGATGAGATGCTGTCAATTGTAGGGCAGTATACAGACAGAATTGTTAAATTTGAATGGATAGGGGACTTTTCTGCTGCAAGAAATACAGGACTTGATGCCTGCAGAGGCGAATGGTTTATGTTTCTTGATGATGATGAATGGTTTGAAGATACATCTGAAATAGAAGAATTTTTTTCCAAAGGTTATTATAAAAAATTTGATTCCTGCTGGTATATTCAGAGAAATTATTCGGATATGACAGGAAATGACTACTCTGATCTTTATGTTGCAAGAATGGCAGCATTAAAGAAAGGTGTACGATTTAAAGGAATCATTCATGAATATATAGATTATAAGGGCGTTTATACAACAGTTAAATCATACGTACACCATTACGGATATGTTTTTAATACTCCGGAGGCAAGGTATAAGCATCATCAGAGAAATACAACTCTTCTGCAAAAGGCAATAAAAAATGAGCCTGAAAATATTCGCTGGTGGGCGCAGCTTGTCCAGGAGTATGTGAATATAGATGAGTACGAGACAATAAAGGATATCTGCAGGGATGCGCTTTTAAATTTTGAGGGTAAAGAAGATGATAATATCAGGAGAAATATTATCTATTTTTACTCTGCAGCAATGGAAGCAGATATTCATACATATAAATTTGATGAGGGTATATCCATTGGAGAAAAAGCTCTTGAAGATACAAGGCTTTATCCTATGGGAATTGCATATATAAATCTACTGATTGCTTCTTTATATGCAAGAAAAAACGAATATGAAAAACTAAAAGAATATGCAAAAAAATACATAGAAATATATGATGTGTTGATAAATGATGAAGTGTCAAGGGTCACTCAGATGAGTTCTTTTTGTGAGGGAGCATTGTCGGAGAAAAGTCATTCACAATGCTGCTGGATGCTCATAGAAGCCTTTATCAGAGACGAAAATACAAATGAGGTAAAAATATACTTTAATAGGATTAACTTTGAAAATAAAGCAGTATATTTGGTTGATGAAAAAGATATAAATACTTTTCTAAAATATATTTCTTTACAAAAACTGGATGAATGGTTTGTTAATGCTGTTATCAGAATTAAGAATGCGGGCTGTTTTACAGATAATTTTGTAAAAGTATTATCAGATTTAAAAAAGGAAAATAAAGAATCTTTTGACAGGCTATTAGCATTATGTATTGCAGCAGGTATAATGCATCCATATATAAATTATGAAAAAATAATGGCTTCAAAAACTAATGAGTATATTGAAGTTACAGAAATAGATATAGAAAATACAGCCAGGAAACTGCTAGAAATGAATTTTAACAATATACTGGGGGATGATGATTTTTGGAATATGCTAAAGGTGCAGAATATAGATGTTGACAAAATGATAAAAGATATTTGCTTTGATAAATGGAAACGAGTAGTGGATGAGTATTGTGAATCTATGTGAATATCAAGTTTATTGATTATATTTAGAATATAGATATAGCTCTTTTTATTATTATGAACAGAGGAGACGTAATATATGAATAAAATTGTATTTCATATAGGAACACCTAAGACGGGGACGACTGCAATACAACGATTTTTATATGACAATCGAATTGCTTTAAATGATTGTGGATGGTCATATCCGGATTTATATTTGAAAGTTGATAAAGTAGGGCATTTTAATGGGACTATACGAAATGGAAATATATTTAATGCAGAACAGAATGCTATAACAAATCGTGGTGAATTATGGGACGGAATATGTAAATATCTTGGGGAATTAGTAAAAGATAAAAATATTATTATTTCAGATGAAGATTTTTATTATGCAAA
>JAILEJ010000339.1 GCA_024688095.1 Butyrivibrio sp. | reverse complement strand
ACGATGCCTTTGAATGGGTATAAAGTATCTGAAGCAGGATTATTGAAGGAAACGTGTGAAATAGGCTCATCATTAAGGGTCTGGATAGTTGAAACAGTTCCACCAATAGCAGCAGTTGACTCTTCAAACATCTTGACACTTCCATCATCTTCAAATTCCAGCTTTGCTATGCAGGCACTTCTTCTGTATCCGTTACCACCAGGAAGTGCACCATCATGATAAACCATATAGGTTTCTCCCTGGAAATCAAAAACAGCCATGTGGTTGGTATTTGATGTTGCATTTGGTGTCATGAAAGCATCACCAAACATCCATTTTCCATATATAAGATCATCTGTTGTAGCATAAGACATACCTTCACGCCAGCCTGAAGCATAGAAGAGATAATAATCACCGGTATAGCCGCCATTACCATCACTCTTGCGGTATAGCCATGGTGCTTCTGTGTAGCTTCCAAGATTAGACTGCTTGTTTATAATGTCATCATATACAGGATCGGTACCATATGTAATCTCGTGATTTCCAGTAATGTCTTTTACTGAAATCATGTCTTCGTTAAGCTCGCATATGAAAAAGCATGCATTTCCCCATGCGAGATATCTGTGTTCTACACCCTCATCGTCTGTATCGATCCATACAGTTGGGTCGATATCTTCCCAGTTGCTTGAATTTGTTTTTGTTACATTTCCGGATACAAGTGGTTCACCGATATCTACAAAAGGGCCTGTAGGACTGTCTGAAACAGCTACACCTATAGATTGCCTTCCATTTGAGGTTTTATCCCATGAACAAAAATATAGATAATATTTATCTTTTCCTGTTTCAGGATCTGTATGCTTTGCGACCTGAGAAGCCCATGCTGAAGTTTTGTCTCCCCATGATACATCCTTCATATTCATAACAGAACCTTCATAGTTCCAAGTAATAAGATCCTTTGAGGAGTAGCAGAGATATTCGGGAATATTATAGATAGCTTTGTTTACCTCGGCATCAGATGATGCATCATGACCTGTATAAAGATAAACCGTATCTCCATCTACAAGAACAGATGGGTCTCCGCCGTATAGAAAATCACCTGTAGATGAATTTCCAACTATTGGGTTTGAAACAGGAGATTTGCTTATTTCTGTTTCAGTTAGTTTGTTAGAAGAACCACATCCTGAAATCATGCTTACTGACATTCCTGCAATGAGGAAAACAGATAATAATTTTTTTGAATTTAAGTATTTCATTTACACCACCAACTTTAGAAATTTCTAAAATAATTTATAGATTTATTAAAGATTATATTATTAATTATAAAGGATGACAACAATTCTTTTTTTAAAAACTAATTAATTTTTAGGTAATTTTTAGGTTTGGAATATATATTATCTTTTGGAAGTGAGAGCTTCCAGGAATTTATTTAAATTCCTCCCCCTCATAAGAAAACAAGAACGGGATAAGGACATATTCGGATAATACCGGATATGTCCTTATTTCGTTATTTAGAAATATTTTTTATAAATTATTGATATAATTCTTAAGTAAACTATATAATAGAATATGATAGGCAGATTTTATTAACTATAATTTTTTTCTTAGAGGAGCGGATTATTAATGGCAAACAAGAATGACATGGATAAAATTTATGAGGAATATATTGATAAGGTAAAGGGCTATCTATATTCCCATATGGAAAATAAGGCAGATGTTGATGATTTTGCTTCAGAAGTATTTTTAAAGATTACTCAGAATATTGAAAAGTTTGATGAGACAAAAGCATCATTATCTACATGGATTTATACAATAACAAGGAATACATTGTATGATCATTTTCGTGTAAACAGGGTTTTTGAAGAAATTCCTGAAACACAGACTGCAAGTGACAATATAGAAGAAGAGTATCTAAATGAAGAGACCATGAGTGAACTTGCTGAAGTTTTAAAAAAGCTTTCACCTAAAGAAAGAGATCTTATAATTCTTATATATTATGATGATCTTTCAATCAAAGAAGCAGCTGAAAAGATAGGAATGTCCTATAGTAATGCAAAGCTTGTCCATAAAAAGAGTCTGGCAAAGCTTAAAGGTTTTTTGGACTCATTAAATTAGTACTAATGAGGGAGAATAAAATGGATAATCTTATAAGAATAGGTGCTACTGACCTTTTTTTCTATTATTTTGCAGCAGGAGAAAAAACAACCTTTAATGAGCTCATGACATTTAAACTTGATTCAGTTGTAAATGGGAATGCACTAAAATATGCTGTTACTAAGGCACTTGGAGAATTTGACGGCTTTAGTGTAAGGCTTAAAAGGCATGAAAATAATTTATATTATGAACATAATGATGCACCGGCACCTGTTTATAAGGAAGATGGAAGGACGGCCTATTTTGGATCAAAGGATATGAATGGATATCTTTTTCGTGTTACCTACGATGAAAATAAGGTTATGTTTCATGTTTTCCATGGACTTTCAGATGGAAGAGGTGTAAATACATTTGCATTTAGAATTCTGGACATATATTACAGAGAAGTCGATGAAGTTTATGCCAGAACAATTGCAGATGATTATATTGAAAAATCCGGTGTGGAATATCTTCCTGATCCATACAGAAAATTTGTAAAGCCTGATGCAGAGCCAATATGGGTTTATAAAAACGGAGAAGTTTATAATATCGAAACAGAGCGTTATGAAAATGGTGATGCAGATTATTGCAGATCAATAATGAT
>JAILEJ010000306.1 GCA_024688095.1 Butyrivibrio sp. | reverse complement strand
AGGTCCAATGACAAATTTGGAAATCGTATGTTACCAGGTGGAGACCTTTACGAGAGTGAAGAACGTTTCTTTAAAATGGTTGAGGAGAGATCTGATGATCATGCAAAAGGGTGGCTTACGGATTTATCATGTCCTGTGATTAGTATAGATGGAACTGTCGAAGTAGCTACTAATGTTGAAACACTTTTAAATTTTATTTCGAGCTATAATTAGAGCTTGTGAGAAAGGTATTTGAAATATGCAATTGTTATATGCTACAGGTAATGAATCAAAAATATGCAATATGAGATACAGGCTTACGGGATATGATATAGAGATTATTACTCCTAAAGACCTGGGAATTCATATAGATGTCGATGAATCAGGCAGTACACCTATAGAGAATGCCAGATTGAAGGCAACGGCGTATTATGAAAAAACAGGACTTCCGACATTAGCAGCAGATTCAGGGCTCTATGTAGATGATATTCCTGCAGATGCGCAGCCAGGATTATTTGTGCGCAGGGTACAAGGTAAGACATTATCGGAAGAGGAAATGATTGAGCATTATAGTAATCTGGCTGCAAGATACGGAGGAAGGCTGAAGGCACGTTATATTACAGGATTGGTTCTTCTGATAGAAGGAAAAGAATACACTACAGAAATACCTGATGACGATTTTTACATATCTAATGAACCAAATGTTAACAGGCAACATAGAGGAAATCCGCTTGATGTTGTAACGATTTGTCCAGCCAACAGCAAGTACTTTAATGACTGCTCATTAGATGAACTTTCGGTTCTTGCAAGCTCTTTTGACAAAAAGTGCATTAAGTTCCTACAGGAAAGCCATATCATACCGGAAAAATCATGTGGTGGAATTGTTTATAAAATTGTAAATGGTGAAGTAAAATATCTGCTTGTAGAAGAAGCAAGCGGATTTATTAGTTTCCCTAAAGGACATATTGAGATAGGAGAAACCGAGGAAGAAACGGCAATCCGAGAAATCAGAGAAGAAACAGGATTGGAGTTAAGCTTGCTACCAAGATTTAGGGAAATTCAGGAATACTATCCTACTGAACGTCCAAATGTTAAAAGACAAGTGGTATTATTCTTGGCTGAGTATTCCGATCAAGTTCCTTATATTATGCAACCAGAGGAAGTTATATCACTCAAGAGTTTGAGATTGGATGAAGCCCTTTCAGCATTAGAATATGATGAACCAAAGCGTAATCTTCTGGAGGCTGACAAATATATAAAAGGCAAATTGTAAAAAACACATTTATCTAAAAATAGCTATCTATGATACTGATGAGGATATTTTATATGTTTTTGAAGAAGACACATAATGGAACAGGAACAAGATTTGCGATTGGCTTATTATTGGCATTGATGGCCTTTCAGCTATGCGCTTGCGGGAAAAAGGCTGAAGAGTCTCAAGAGGCGTCTTTCTATATCCCACAGGTGTACAGATGCTCATTTGTATCATTATCTGAGGAAGATGGCCATAGAAATACCTTTAGGCATAAGATGAGATATGATCTTAATGATTTCTACAGGCACAATGACAGCTACGAAGCTATTTTCAGACTCTACAGAAACGCTTCAGTTAACAGCTTTCTGTTTGATGTAATTGATGACAACTTTGGAATAGAGAAACTTACTGGTGCGGACAAAAATCATTTCCACTATGTTGTGATAGATTTATGTGAAGAAGAACTGTTTTCAGGGACAGATAAGAAATATCAAACTATGGTTTATGATGTGGAGTCTGGGAATTTCTGGCTGGGAAAAGATTGTGACCATTTATATGCATATGGCAAGTGTGCAATCAAAGATTACAGGGCCGATTCAGATTTGCTTGCATATGTAGAAGGCAAGTGGAAAGTTCCTGAATATCAGTCTTTTTATGATTACCTTTGTTCTATGGATTGGCTGTAATCTTGCCAAAGATGCATGGATATTTTCTTTTTATATAAAAACGTTAGTAAGGAATTGTATTATGAGCAATGTAATATTCCTTGATGTGGATGGAGTCCTTAATTCGAAGTTTTGGGACAACGAACATCAACGTGAGATTAGTAATGGCAAATATATTGATTCTGAGGCTGTAAAGTTACTTGGAAGCCTTGTGAAAAGAA
>JAILEJ010000241.1 GCA_024688095.1 Butyrivibrio sp. | reverse complement strand
TGATGCTGCAGCTGATGTACTTTTTCCAAAAGATACTATGTTAGAACTTCCATCGAATTCCAGTCCATTTATAAGAGCTTTTTCTGATAGCTTTTGGGCCTCTTTAGCTGCTTCATCTTTTGAAAGCTTATTATCACTAAGATCCTTTACAGCTGCATCTATAAGATCTGCATTAGGATTTTCCTCTGTATATCTTGAATACACGTAGTAAAGCTGTCCTTTATCATCCCTGTTTACTTCCATCTTGTCAGGCAATAGTGGATAAAGTGAAATAACTCTACCTGCACCGTCACGTATGATTTGAGCATACGCATTGCCCCATATGAGAAGGTGTCCCATAAGTGTTTCAAAGAAAACAAATGAACTCATTTCAACATTTGGCTCATCGTGTAATATATGATAAAGAGGATGATCGCAGACCATTCTCTTGCCTCCATCTTTTGTATATTCATAAACATGTATAGGAAGAGATGCAATTGCTTCTGAAAGTATCCTTACACAGCTATAAACTGCTGTAGTCTGCATTGCACTCATTTCATCTACTCGTTTACCTGATGTTGTTTTTCCAAAAAGAAAACTATAATCAGTACCCTGATATGAATTAGCAGGCTCTGCTCTACTCTTTCTTTTTCCTTGTAAAAACGGTATTTTCATCTTGCCTCCTTAAATTTTTGTGCTAATATGAAATCAATAAAATCCGTATGGAAGTTGTCTAACTCTAAAACAACTGTTGTTTACCCAACACAACCCATGCGGATTTTTTGTACAAAAAAAGCACCTACAAATTTGTAAGTGCCTTTTCTGGGAATTCATTGTGAATAAGTAATTATTTTATTTTTAACTTATATTTCTTAGACCAATCTGAATAAGCAATATTCTTTCCAGATTTTACATATGCTCTAACTCTAAAGTAATATTTCTTGTTTCTAGTAAGCTTCTTTCTAATCTTAGTAGTAACTTTACTACCTTTATTTATAGTTACTGTTTTAGATTTCTTAAACTTTTTATTCTGAGAATATTCAATCTCATAACCAGAAGCATCTGAAACTTTAGTCCATGTAAGTTTAACTGATTTATTTTTATTCTTTGTCTGGTACTTATTAAAATCTGTAGAACTAAGCGTTAACTTGTCTACATATGAATCCACATAGGAATGTCCGCATTTAGGGCAGGTATGAGTCGTATATCCCTGTTCATAATATGTTGCAGCTGTTTTTGTATCTTCATATTTATGTGTGCAATTATCTGGAGTTAATGTATCAACAGACACTATATATTTTCCAGTACCACCTGTAAGTTTTATATAATAGGTTCCTGAATCTAATTTCATATCAAGTTTCAAGTTTCCAGGTGAACTAGCTGTACCTGGTACTCTTGTATTGTAAGTATTAACAACAATTTTTGATGAAAGATCCGCATTATAAACAATATAACTCAAGTGATTAAAGTAAGATGTCATGTTTAAAATATAATATTTACTAGTATTAACTGTAATTTTATACCAATCTTCGCTAGAATCTGTAACTGTAAAATCACCTACATAACTTGTATCTAAGGAAATTTCCTTAGGTGAATCATAAGATATAGCTGTTTGATCAGTATTATCATACAGTTCATTTATATACCCAACAATTTTATAGTTACAATTATTATTTGTATTCGAAGTAGAAAGTTTTATATAATATGTTCCTGCTGATAAAACTCTTTCATCAAATGTTTTAGTCTGTGGTGAGTTTTCAGTACCACCTACCCTATTATTAATTCCACTAGAATAAATAGTTTCTGATAAATCAGAATTATAAACTATATAAGATAAATAATTAAAATATGACATCAATTTGAAATAAACCCTTCCATCTTTAGGCATTTCAAACTTATACCAATGTTCTGAACTACTTTCAGATAATGTATAATTACCCGACCAATTTCCATCCATTGACAATGTAATAGCATCACTTTGTGAAGTCCCACTTGCAGCCTGCACATTTAATGCTGTTGCTTTCCCTAATGTAAATACCAAGACAATAGACAAAACAAACAGCGCATTAAAAAAATATCTCTGTGTTCTACTCATATTTAATTCCCTCTCTTAAAACGCTCACTAAAATTGCTTACATTCCCATTCTACATATTAAACATATTGCATACAAGCGAATTATTTTTTTTTTTAATATTTTTTTTATATTTTGTCCTTTTACATAACGAAAAGCACCTCCGTAGAGATGCTTTAGTCCTTTTTAATCTTAGTTTATCTTCATGAGAAGAGCTGGAATTATTTCTTTTCTTCTTTCTCCTTCAAGTCCTGCTTTCCAATC
>JAILEJ010000230.1 GCA_024688095.1 Butyrivibrio sp. | reverse complement strand
ATTCTTTTGCCTCTCTGTTTCTGGAAGCGGTGAAAGAAATAATGTGTCCTGATGGGAATCAAAACAAACATTTTCAAAATATGCAACGTCTGCATCAGAATATAATGCAACTGATTGTCCTGCCACTCTTCCGTCACCAGCTTCATTAACAAATGATAAATTCTTTACAACAAGATTTTCTGCAGACAAAAAAGCTGTATAACTTCTGAAAGTCCCTCTTTTTTCTCCATACTCCAAAAGTTCATAAGCACCATCATGCCATTTAATTATTGTTTTATCTGTGCCTTCACCAACAAGTTCTATCTGCTTCTTTTCACAAAAAATCTTTTCTTCATATACACCTTCTGCTATCAGCAGTTTTACTGGCACATCGTATTCAGTACTGTTTATAGCTTCATTTATGTTATTAAAGTCATAGCTTGTTCCCTTGCCAACTTTTATTGTCCTCATTCGCCAACTTACCACCCTTTATGTTTTTATTCTGTTCAATATCATTTGCTCTGATATTTCTCTTGTTTCCATTTTAAAATTTATATCCGTAAATGACTAATCTTCTTTCTAAAACCTATATCCGTAAATGACTAATCTTTTTTCCAAAACCTATATCCGTAAATGACTGATCTTCTTTCTAAAACCTATATCCGTAAATGACTAATCTTCTTTCTAAAACCTATATACGTAAATGACTAATCTTCTTTCTAAAACCTATATCCGTAAATAACTAATCTTCTTTTTTAAACTTATATTTCTATATAACTAATATACATTATTAACTTATATCCCTAAATAAGTAATCTATTGTTAAACTCACATCTCTAAATAACTTATCTTCTTAATTTTTCTACTCCAAATATAAAATCATCCAAAACATAGCTTATTGATTATCCTCAAAAATCAATTAACTATGATTTGAATGATTATTTTAAATAACTTTTCTTATTCGTTTATATATTCAAGATTATCAATATGTCTTGAGGCAACATTTATAAGCTCTGGAGCGCTGTCTGTACTTCCTTTTACCTGAATATTATTAAGTACAAGCTCGTCTATGTTTCTTGCATATATACTTCTTCCATCCATAGGATCAAAGTTATCCATCATAACAGGAACCATTGGTTTTCTCTTTGAAGAATCAAGATATGAAACCTTAATATCTGTAAACTCAAGTTTTTTAATTGGCATTTCCGGAAGTCCATAAGCACATATCATGCAAGCCTGTGCATTTGTACATACCATATTCCTTGCTGTGATTGAACCTATTACCGGAGTCATCTCATCTACAGGCATCTCCTTTTGGTTCTGAACATAATCAGAATGACCATCTGGATCACAGAAATAAAACATATTTACTGTAAATGGCATATATACTCCATCCATCTTTATATTTTCAAAAAGAATCTGATCCAGTACTGAACGCTGGCCGCGGCCTCTTCTTGTCTTTATTCTAAGCCCTCTGTCAGTTCCATCAAAAATACATTTAGTAACCTTAACGTCTATTACTCCACCTGCAGCTTCACTTCCAACGGTTACACTACCATGTCCTCTTTCAAGCTTACAGTTTCTAATGGTAACATGTTCTGTTGGCTTATAATGATTGAGAGCCATATAATATTTGCCACTCTTTATTGCCATACAATCATCGCCTACAGAAATAACCGTTCCAAGAACCTTTACATTATTGCAGCTTTCTGGGTCAAGACCATCAGTATTTGGTGAATTATCCGGGTTACTGATATGAAGATTATAAAATTCAACATTATCGCTGTAATAAGGGTGAACAGTCCATGATGGCGAATTCTGTACTGTTACATTCTGCATTCTCATATTTCTGCACTTGCAAAAATAAACTGTATTTGGTCTCCATGCACCTCTTTTTACCTTAGCATTAACCCACCAGTCAGAATTTTCAGCATTTCCATCTAATACACCTGGTCCAATAATATCAACATCGGAAACTTCTATTCCTGTTATCAGAGACGCATAGCTTGTAAGCGGATTTCCTTCCCATGAAGAAAGGTTATATTCACCCTTTTCATTTGTGCTCATTGTCATACCAGGAAGCATAGGATAATTATTTCTATCTGTATTTCCTAGAATTGTAGCACCCTCGTCAAGCCATAGAGTCATTCTGCTCTTTAGAAAAAGAGGTGTCACATAATATGTTCCCTTAGGAAAATACACTGTTCCATCTGGTGGACATGATAAAATTGCTGCCTGAATTTTAGCAGTATCATCTGTTTTACCATCACCTGAAGCTCCGAATTTCTTTACATTAAGCAGAACACTTTCTGTACCCATTTTTACTTTAGTGCTTGATACTTCTCCCTTGTATTTCACCTCAAGGTTTACAGTTGTATCTGGTAGTAATCCGTATATAGAAACAACGTTCTTATTACTTTCAAGCTTTTTTTCTCCATCAACAAATATTTCGTATGAATCTGCCATTTCAAAAATGTCATCATTCTTCATTTCAATTGTTATACTTCTGTTAAAAACAGCCACGACATCAAAATTCATATTATCCTCTTTCCTACACTTCATTTTATGAAAGCCCTTACATTGTAGTCAAAAAAATTTCCAAGATTATATTAGAAAACTCTTTTGATATGCATTTATTATTATATTATTTCTTAATTGCTATATCTCCAAAAGAATTAACTAATATACCTTGGAAAAATAATTGTTTTTATAAGTTCCTTACCAATTGTAATTATGAAACAGAAGAATCACTCTTTCCTTCTTCCATTGTACTACTCATGGCTCCGTCAATAAGTTTCATAAGCTCAAGAGCACTTCTAAAATGTTCTTTTCTGTTTTGCTCAGCCCATATAACCTGACCTTGCCATGT
>JAILEJ010000036.1 GCA_024688095.1 Butyrivibrio sp. | reverse complement strand
ATAAAAGGCCGGAGTTTGACATAGTAATGTGGATAGCAGGGTGTCTTATATGCTTTTTACCTATGCTAAAGCTTGTATGTCATACTAATGCGGGCTATGGAAGAGGTCTTCTTACAGGATGGATTATTGAAAGACGTTTTGTAAAATTTGAGGAAAATGGCTCATATATTGAAAGGGCTGTAAGGTTTCTTATTGGAGGAGCTATTCTTGTATTTCTCTTAAAGAGTCTTGCTCCATGGCTTTGCCTTTTTATGGCTTCCAAATATGCAGGATTTTTTGCAAATTTTGTTATTTCAATATATGTAATGGCTCTTTATCCATTTGTATTTAGCAAGGTGTTTGTATCTGTAAAGGGGCTTGGAAGATTGTGGAAGGGTGCCATTGCGGCTTTGCTTGTGGTTGCCCTTATTATGGGGATGAGTGCTGCGCTAAAGCACAGACATGATACTGAGACTGCCTTGGAGGAGGTTACTTCTGATGAACAGGTTGTGGAAGCGGATTTGGAAGTTGAAACAGATGGCAGTGAGCAGACTGTGGAAGGAAGCTTGGATGTTTCAGAGACAGAGGTGCAAGATCCGCTTGCAGTCTCAGATCCGGGTGCTGTCGTGATTGCGCACAGGGGTTATTGCGGAGAGTATCCGGAGAATACAATGGCTTCTTTTAATGGGGCACTTGATATTGGGGCAGATTTTATTGAGACTGATGTTCAGATGACAGCTGATGGTGTTCTGGTTCTTTATCATGATGATACCCTTACTAGAATAACAGGTGATGAAGGGGCTATTGCAGATTATACTTATGAAGAGCTTCTTCAGAAGGATTTTGGAAGCTGGTTTGATACTTCTTTTGCCGGAGAGAAGATTCCTAAACTGGAGGAGCTTCTCGAACTTATAGCAGGAACTGAGGATACACGAATATATCTTGAACTTAAGGATATAGGGGATGTCGATGGCTTTACGCAGAAATGTTATGATGAAGTAAGTGCTGCAGGCCTTCTTGATAGGGTCATATTTGCATCTTTCAATTATGATTATATGATGGAAATTAAAAACATAGATAGTAACGCCAAGATACTATATAATACTATTGAGGGGCGTGATGATCTTCCGGTTACAAATCCGGCTGACTATTATGGCTTGTATCTGGAAACAGTTACAGCAGCTACGATAGACAGCATTCATGAAGCTGGAAGTCAGGCCTATATCTGGACTGTGGATGATCCATATCAGATGCAGTCATTGATAGAAATGGGAGCTGATGGTATATGTACGAATAAAGCGGGGGTTGCTATTCTGGCAGTTCATAGTGAGTATAATTTTATTTATGATAATTATATTTCGTCAGTAACTCTTCCGGGACTTTATGAGAATGGTCTTCCTGAAGCTAATGAATATATGGTTGTTCAGGGATTTACCAAGGCGGGCAACAATCTTGTTGTATCAGCCTACAGCAAAAACGGAGATAACAGTATTTTATATGTTATGGACCTTACAGGCAGGCTGCTTCAGTATGTGGATCTTCAGTTTGCAGCGCATACAGGTGGAATTGCGTATGATGAAACTGATGATATCCTCTGGGTTACAGGTGCAGAGGGAACAGTTAATGCACTTAGATGGTCTGATATAAAAAATGGTGCATATAATGGTGAGATTTTATATACCTTTGATGCCGGACTTGTAAATCATGGTGGTGGAAAGGTTGCATCTTTCCTTGCTTATTATTCGGGAGAGCTGTTTGTAGGGTCATATTTTGACGGCGGAAATGGTAAGCTGAATAGATATGATATTTCGGAGCCGTTTAATCCGGTTCTTTTATCCCAGATGGATATTCCTGAAAGGATTCAGGGAGTTACTTTTGCAGATAAGGGTGATGGTAATCTTCACATGTTGATGACACAGGGATATAATGTTGAGGATGCACATTTATTTGATTTTGTTTATGATGAAAATGTACTTGATTATACAATGCCTGCTGCCTCATACCTTCTACCTGAAGGCGCAGAGCAACTGCTGTATACATCAAAGGGACTTTATATAATGTTTGAATCTGCTGCAAGACCTTACAGGCCAACAGCCAGGATTGCAAATGATCAGATTTATTTATTAAGATATTAAAGAAGAGGTTAACTATGAAAGTAGTAATTTTGGCCGGAGGTCTTGGTACAAGGATTTCAGAGGAGTCACACAATAAACCAAAGCCAATGATTGAGATTGGTGGTAAGCCTATATTATGGCATATAATGAAGAGCTATTCTGCTTATGGATTTGATGACTTTATTATTCTTGCAGGTTATAAGCAGTATGTTATAAAAGAGTTTTTTGCAGATTATTTTCTCCATAATTCCGATGTGTCTTTTGACTTGTCCAATAACAGCATGAAGGTATTAAATAACTACACGGAGAAGTGGAAGGTTACAATAATTGATACAGGCCTTAATACAATGACTGGTGGCCGTGTGAAGAGAGTTGAAGAGTATCTTGAAGGTGAGCCATTTATGCTTACTTATGGTGATGCTGTATCAGATATTAATATCAAAGACCTTTTGAAATTCCACGAATCACATGGGAAGATTTGTACCATCAGTATGGTATCAATTGCCCAGCAAAAGGGTGTGCTTGATGTAGCGTCTGAT
>JAILEJ010000176.1 GCA_024688095.1 Butyrivibrio sp. | reverse complement strand
AAGGATGTTAAGTTTGGTGCAGCTTCAATTATTGCTCTTGCACATGATGCTTTGATAGTAATTGTATGTTATGCACTTACAAGATTACAGGTTGGTAGTACATTCATAGCTGTTGTACTTACAATTATTGGTTATTCAATCAATGATACAATCGTTACATTCGACCGTATTCGTGAGAATATGCATGGAGCCAGAACTAAGGATGAACTTGCAAACGTTGTAAACTCAAGTGTATCACAGACACTTACAAGAAGTTTGTTTACATCAATAACAACATTCCTTATGGTTCTTTCACTGTTTATATTTGGTGTTGCTGATATCAGAGCATTTGCACTTCCACTTATGGTTGGTGTTGTATCAGGTACATATTCTTCTATCTTTATCGCAGCTTCATTATGGTTTGACCTTAGAACTGCAGGCAAAAAGGATAGCAAGAATTCAGGTAAGGCTAAGATAGGTTAATAGAGTATTTGGATGAAATAATTATTTCTAATCCAATATAATAATCTTACAGAGGGTTAGAGTGACATATCAGTTCTTGTCGGATATAGTTGCTTATAACCCTCTGTTTTTTGGTAAAAATAAATGACTTCTTGTGCGCAAAAATGAGATCGCGCCCAGGAATCCTACAGATTCGGGGAAAATTATGTCGAAATGGATGGTTGCTGCTAAAAAGGCAGATTTTAATAAAATTTCTGAAAAATTTGGGATAAGTGTAATTACAGCAAGGCTTATCAGAAACAGGGATGTTATAGGTGATGAAGCGATAAATATGTATATTAATGGGGGTAAATCATTTTTACATGACCCATATAAATTACCAGACATAGAAAAGGCAGCAGAGATAATATTAAAAGCAATAGATGCTAATGAAAAAATTCGTGTAATTGGTGATTATGATGTAGATGGTGTAACATCTTCCTTTATATTAAAAAAAGGACTCGAAAAGGCCGGTGCAAATGTAGATGTAAGGTTACCACACAGGATTCTTGATGGATATGGATTAAATGATAATCTTGTAAAAAATGCGAAGGATGATGGTATAAATGTCATAATGACCTGTGATAATGGAATTGCTGCTGCAGAACAGGTACAATTAGCTAAAGAGCTAAATATGACAGTAGTTGTAACAGATCATCATGAAGTTCCGTATATTGAATCAGATGGAGCTTCAAATGAGGTTTTGCCACCAGCGGATGCTATTGTAGATCCCAAAAGGAAAGATTGCGAATATCCATTTAAAGAAATATGCGGAGCAGTAGTTGCTTATAAGTTTCTGGAAGTTTTATTCGATAAAATGGGAGAACATATAGAAGGTAAAGATGCTTTCCTAAATGAAATGATTGTATTTGCCGGTCTTGCAACAGTTTGTGATGTTATGCCCTTGTCTGATGAAAATAGAATATTTGTTAAGGAATCGCTAAAACGGATCAAAGGATGTAATAACTTTGGGCTACAGTCTCTTATCAGACTGAATGGACTTGATAGTAAAGCAATTAGTTGCTATCACTATGGATTCATTATAGGTCCATGTCTTAATGCAACAGGGCGGTTATCAAGTGCTTCTACAGCTTTAGAGCTTCTTGATGCGGTATCTGAGGACGAAGCAAATGAGCTTGCTGAAAAGCTTGTAGAGCTAAATGGTGAGAGAAAAACACTGACTGAAAAAGGTGTAGTTACAGCATCTGAATATATGGCCACAGAATATCACGAACTTCCAAAGGTAATAGTGATATATTTAAAAGACAGCCATGAGTCTGTTGCCGGAATCATAGCAGGAAAGTTAAAAGAAAAGTACAACAGACCGGCACTAGTAATAACAGATGGGGAAAATATCTGTAAGGGTTCTGGAAGGTCTATTGATAATTACGATATGTTTGCTGAAATGTCTAAATGCAGAGATTTATTTACTAAATTTGGTGGCCACAAAATGGCAGCTGGATTTTCATTAGAAGAGAAAAATATAGACATTTTAAGGCAAAGATTAAATGACGAATGCAGGTTATCAGATAATGACTTTGAAAAGGTTGAGCATATAGATATGGTTATGCCTTTAAAATATGCAACAATGAATCTTGTCAAAGAATTTAAAGTGCTTGAGCCGTTTGGAAATGCCAATAAGAAGCCTGTATTTGCAGAACGTAAGGTTCAGCTTATATCAGGAAGGATTATGGGAAAGAACCAAAACTGTGGAAAATATTCTATTCTTGACAGTGAAGGCAGAAGTTATGAAATGGTATATTTCGGAGACATGGAAAGATGGACTATGTTTTTAAATGAAAATTTTGGTTCAGAAACTATTGATAAATTATATGAAGGAACATTAAAGGAAAAAATATATATAAATATTGCATATGCTCCGGATATAAATGTATTTCGAGACAGAGAAAATCTTCAGATAGTAATGCAGGACTTTTTGCCTTACATAGAAAAAAACTAAGGAACATATTTGTTCCATAAACCACAAAAACACATGCTTGGAAGCATGTGTTCTGCGGTTTTCTTATGAGGGGGAGATAGTGAATTCATCAACTATCTTGATATAAATACTACAGTCTAAATATGAACAAACTGTGTTCTAAAAGGAAAGAAAATCAAAAGAAAACTTTAAAAAATAAACAGGTTTCTATTAAATAAATGAAAAGAAAGGAGTCTGAGACGTATGATCTTAAAAAAGTTATTAGAGGGGTTAAATTATAAGGCAACTGTAGGTAATTCAGAGATTGTTGCTGATGTTGAAAAAATAGAAATAAAAGATGTTGTAAATGATAACAGAAAAATAAGCGAGGGTTCCTTGTTTTTGTGTATCAAGGGCGCTAATTTTGATGGACATAGTTGTTCTGTGGATGCAGCTGAGAAAAATGCTGCAGCAATCGTAGTTCAGGATGATGTAGAACTTCCGGAAAACTGCGAAATGACAGTTATAAGAGTTGATGATACAAGATATGCAATGGCATTTATTTCTGCAGCATATTTTGATCATCCAGCCAGCAAACTTAAAACTGTAGGTATCACAGGTACTAAAGGAAAAACAACTACTACATATCTTATAAAGAGTATGCTTGAAAATGCAGGCCATAAGGTTGGCTTGATTGGTACTGTAGAGGTTATTATAGGTGATGAACATATTCATTCTGAAAATACAACACCAGAATCATATACTTTACAGGAGTATATGAAGAGAATGGTTGATGCAGGATGTGATACTGTTGTAATGGAAGTTTCATCTCAGGGACTTATGCTTCATAGAACACAGGGCTTTATTTTTGATATAGGTATATTTACAAATATTGAGCCGGACCATATTGGACCAAATGAGCATAAAGACTTTGATGATTATATGCATTGTAAAGGTTTATTATTTAAGCAGTGCAGAATTGGTATAGTTAATGGTGACGACAAGCATGTAGATGATATACTAGAAGGACATACATGTGATGTTGAGAGATTTGGCATGAAAGAGGGAGTTGATATCAGGGCTCTTAATCTGGCATATATACATAAGCCAGGTCAGCTTGGTGTATTTTTTGACACAGAAGGACTTATAAATGTTCATGCTGAAGTACTTACACCTGGAAAGTTCAGTGTTTATAATGCGCTTTGTGCAATTGCTGTTGCAAGACATTTTGGATGTAATGAGGATGAGATTCAGAGAGCACTTAAGGCGGCAAAGGTTAAGGGCAGAATTGAAATGGTAAAGGTTTCTGATGACTTTACTTTGATGATAGACTATGCCCATAATGCAATGGCGCTTAAGAGTCTTTTATCAACACTTAAGGATTATCATCCAAACAGACTTATATGCCTCTTTGGCTGTGGGGGAAATCGATCAAAGCTTCGCAGATTTGAAATGGGTGAAGTAAGTGGAAAGGTTGCAGATTTTACAATTATTACATCTGATAATCCAAGATTTGAAGAGCCTCTGGATATAATGAATGATATTGAGACAGGTATTAAAAAAACTGATGGAAAATATATTATGATTGAGGATAGAAAGGAAGCTATAGCCTATGCTATCGATAATGGAGAGCAGGGTGATATCATAGTCCTTGCTGGAAAAGGTCATGAAGACTATCAGGAAATAAAAGGTGTAAAATATCATATGGATGAAAGAGAATTAATTCAGGAGATACTGGATGAGCGAAAAGTACGCCAGAATAATAATTGATATTTCACATGAAAAGGTGGATCGTCCCTTTACTTACAGGATACCGGAAAGCTTAGAAAATAAAGTTATTATGGGAAGCTGTGTAAGCATACCCTTTGGTAACGGTAATACTGTCAGAAAAGGATATGTGATAGAAATTACAAAAGAGCCAGGGTTTGACACGTCAAAGATTAAAGATATTATTTCCATCGATGAGGGAAATGAGGCTGCAACTGAAAGAAGTATTAAGCTTGCAGCCTGGATGAAAAAGACCTATGGCTCAACAATGATAACTGCTTTAAAAACAGTTCTTCCTGCCAGTAAGAAACAGAAAATGCTTGAACATAAATATGTTTTACCAAGGCTTGAACTAAGGGAATTAACAGAACTGTATTATGAATGCAAAAATAAGAAGCAATATGCAAGAGAACGTATATTAAAAGAGCTTCTTGATAATTATGGAAACCGGATACCATATGAGCTGATAACAAAAAAGCTTGCAGTATCATCAGCTACTATAAAAAGTATGGCCGATAAAGGAATAATAAAGGTTGAAAGTGATAATTATTACAGAAACCCTGTTTCCATAAAGGATGCGGGAAGCGACGACCTTGAGCTTAGCCCGGACCAGAAAAACATCATTGATACAGTCACAACTGATTTTGATAATGGTGATAAAAAGACATATTTGATACATGGAATTACGGGAAGTGGAAAGACATTTGTTTATATCAAATTGATTGAGCAGATTGTAAAAAGAGGGTATCAGGCTATTGTACTTATTCCTGAAATATCACTTACATATCAGACACTTATGAGGTTCTACAGACATTTTGGAGATCGGGTTTCTGTTATGAATTCCACACTTTCTCCTGGAGAAAAATATGATCAGATGCAGAGGGCCAGAAAAGGTGAAATTGATATTATCATAGGTCCAAGATCTGCATTATTTACCCCATTTGAAAGGCCTGGAATAATAATAATAGATGAAGAGCATGAGACGGCTTATAAGAGTGAGAGTATGCCAAAGTATCATGCAAGAGAGGTTGCAGAACAGATAGCAAAGCTTTTACCAGATGGTGCATCTGTAGTTCTTGGATCGGCAACACCTTCTCTTAATTCATATTATAAAGCAGTAAATGGTGAATATAAGCTGTTTGAATTAAACAGCAGACTCTCAGGAGGGGAACTTCCAGAGGTTGAAATAGCTGATTTAAGGCTTGAACTTAGGTCTGGAAACAGATCAATTTTTAGCAGAACACTTCAGGAGAAAATAGAAGACAGATTAAACAGACATGAACAGATGATGCTGTTTATAAATAGAAGAGGACTTGCGGGATTTATATCCTGCAGGTCTTGTGGTCATGTCTTTAAATGTCCACACTGTGATGTTTCACTTTCAGAGCATCGTGGTGGAAAGCTTGTATGTCATTATTGCGGATATGAGGAGAAAATCAGTCATATATGTCCTAAATGCGGCTCAAAATACGTGTCAGCATTCAGAGCTGGTACGCAGCAGATTGAAAAAGAAGTTCATAAGCTTTATCCACAAGCCAGAGTTCTTAGAATGGATGCAGATACTACCAAATCTAAAGACAGTTATGAAAAGATATTATCAGCTTTTGCAAACAGGGAAGCAGATATACTTGTTGGAACTCAGATGATTGTAAAGGGGCATGATTTTCCAGGAGTTACGCTTGTTGGAATTCTTGCAGCAGATATGTCTCTTAACGCAGGTGATTACAGGGCACCGGAGAGAACATTTCAGCTACTTACACAGGCTGCCGGAAGAGCGGGAAGAGGAACTGCTCCTGGAAATGTAGTAATACAGACATATCAGCCTGAGCATTATAGTATCCAGACGGCTTTAAGGCAGGATTATAAGGCTTTTTATGAGGAAGAGATAAGCTACAGAAATATAATGGGATATCCTCCGGTTGCTCATATGATGGCAGTTCAAATATGGGCAAAGGATGAGCAGGATGGAGTAAGACAGGCAAACAGATTAAGAGCTGTAATGGAACAGCGAAAGGGAAATTCAACTGTTATAATAGGACCTGCTTCTGCTGCAATTAGTAGAATAAAAGATATATACCGAATGGTTATATATGTAAAGGATAAAGACTACGATGTGCTTATTGATATTAAGGATATACTAGAGGAATATCTTGCACAAATGGCTAAAACTGAGGACGTATCAGGCTTGCAGGTTCAATTTGATTTTGATCCTGTAAATGGATTTTGACAATATAGTAGCATACGATTAAAATGATGTAAGAATAATAAGCAGTTTTTTAGATTAAGGAGTATAAAAGATGGCATTAAGACAAATAAGAGAGTATGGAGATGATGTACTTGAGCGTAAGTGCAAGGAAGTTAAGGAAATTACTCCAAGAATAAATGAACTTATTGATGATATGTTTGACACAATGTATGAGGCTAATGGAGTAGGACTTGCTGCGCCTCAGGTTGGTGTTTTAAAAAGAATCGTAGTAATAGACACTACAGGAGATGATCCTCACGTATTAATTAATCCTGTTATTCTTGAAACATCAGGTGAACAGACAGGATACGAGGGATGCCTTTCAGTTCCCGGTAAATCAGGTGTTGTTACAAGACCTAACTATGTTAAGGCTAAGGCATATGATAGAAATATGAAGGAATTCATAATTGAAGGCGAGGAACTTCTTGCAAGAGCAATATGTCATGAACTCGATCATCTTGAAGGGAAGATGTATGTTGATAAGGTAGAAGGCGGCCTTGTTAACAACGAAGATTTAATGGAAATTAATGAAGAGGAACAGTAATGAGAGTAGTATATATGGGAACTCCTGACTTTGCAGTCGGGGCACTTGAAGCTATTATAGCAGCAGGCCATGAGGTGATCGCTGTTGTAACACAGCCGGATAAGCCAAGAGGCAGAGGAAAGGAAATGCAGATATCAGATGTTAAAGCATGCGCTTTAAAGCATGATCTGCCGGTTTTCCAGCCAGTCAAAATACGTGATGAAGAATCAGTTACATACTTAAAAGGATTAAATGCAGATATTTTTGTTGTAGCTGCTTTTGGACAGATACTTTCTCAGGAGGTTTTGGATATACCAAAATATGGCTGTGTAAATATACATGCTTCACTTCTTCCAAAATACAGAGGTGCATCACCTATAAATCAGGTACTTATAGAAGGTGATGAGTATACAGGAATTACTGTCATGAAGATGAATGCCGGTATGGATACTGGAAATATAATGCTTCAGGAAAAGCTCAGGATAGAAGAGGATGATACAGCAGGAACTCTTTTTGATAAACTTAGTGAGCTTGGTGCAAAGGTTATAGTAACAGCTCTTGAAAAAATAGAAGATGGTACAATTACTGAAACTGTTCAGGATGAAAATCTTTCAAGCAGATGTGCCAAGATGCATAAGGAAATGGGACATATTAACTGGGCTCAGGATGTATTTTATATAAGCAGGCTTGTAAGAGCACTAAATCCATGGCCAAGCTGCTTTACACTGATAAATGGAAAGATGTTGAAAATATGGAAAGCTAAAGCTGTTGAAGGAAAAAGCGGTGAGGCAGGTGTTATTGCTTCTGTTGGAAAAGACAGTTTTACTGTTAATGCCGGAAATGGACTTCTTGAGGTTTTTGAAGTTCAGCTTGAAGGAAAGCGCAGAATGAATGTAAGTGATTTTCTACGTGGATTTAAGTTTATTGAAGGCGAAACAAAATTTGAGTGATCATATAAATTCTGTTTTGGAATGGCTAAACTTTGGATTTGCGGTTCTAAAACAGATTTTATATATGTTTGAATAGGAGATGTTATATATGCATTATTATTATATGGATGCAACTTATATTCTGGTTTTGATTGGAGCTTTACTTTGTATGGCTGCAAGCGCCGGAGTAAAAACTACATATAATAAATATTCCAAGGTTAGAAGTATGTCTGGAATGACAGGTGCTGAAGTAGCGGCACGAATTTTGAATCAAAATTGTATCTCAGATGTCAGTATTGCTAATGTAAGCGGAGATCTTACAGATAATTTTGATCCGAGGAACAAGACGGTTAATCTTTCAGATGCTGTTTATGGCAGATCGAGTGTTGCTGCAATAGCAGTAGCAGCACATGAATGTGGTCATGTCATGCAACATGAAAACGGTTATCTTCCATTAAAGATAAGAAGTGCAATACTTCCTGCTGCAAATATTGGTTCAAAGGCAGGTGTACCTATTATTATTCTTGGAATAATACTTGGAATTACACCATTTGCCAATCTTGGTATTCTGATTTTTTCACTTGCTGTTTTATTTCAATTTGTAACTCTTCCTGTTGAATTTGATGCTTCAAAAAGAGCACTTGTAATGCTCGAAGAGTATGGGATTCTGGCCCATGAAGAGATAGATGGATCAAGGAAGGTTTTGAGGGCTGCAGCTCTTACATATGTTGCTTCAGCTGCATCAGCTGTATTACAGCTGCTTAGATTTGTTATTCTTGCAAATGGGAATAACAGACGTAGAGATTAATGGGAGACAAATGTGGTAAACGAGCGAGAAATAATTTTAAATATACTTTTGGAAAAGGAGAATCAGGATCTGTATGAGCAGACCCTGATTCAAAATGCTTTAAGTCAGTATGATTATCTTGATACAAAAGAAAAATCATTTATAAAGAGAGTATGTAGTGGTACTCTTGAAAGAAAAATTCAGTTGGATTATATTCTTAATTCATTTTCTAAAACAAAAACGAATAAAATGGATAAAGCGGTCAGAAACATATTGAGAATGAGTGTTTATCAGATTCTTTTTATGGATTCTGTTCCTGATTCTGCAGCTGTAAATGAAGCAGTAAAGCTTACAGCAAAAAAACATCTTATCAGACTAAAAGGTTTTGTTAATGGTGTTCTTAGAAATATTGTAAGAAATGCAGATAATATAAAGTATCCGGATAAAAATGAGAATAATGGAATCAGCTATCTGAGTGTTGTGTATTCTACACCGGAATGGCTATGCAAAAAGTGGATAAGTGAACTTGGATTTGAAAAGACTGAGGATATCCTCAAGGCTTTTCTGGAAGTAAGACCAACTATAATCAGAGTAGATGAAAGATTGTCTAAGACGGATAGAGATGAACTTATTTCTGATATTAAAAATTTTGGAAACGGATCCACTATTGTAAGGCAAAGCAGACTTCTTCCATATGCATATGAACTTGAAAAAACTGATAACATTATATATCTTCCTGGATTTGAAGATGGAAAGTGGTCTGTTCAGGATGTAAGCTCAATGCTTGTTAGTGAAATTGCCGGGATAAAAAAGAATGATGTTGTAGTTGATGTGTGTGCTGCTCCTGGAGGAAAATCAATGCATGCAGCATCCAAGCTTAATAATACCGGTAAAGTTATCTCCAGAGATGTATCTGAGAAAAAGTGCGATATCATAAAAGAGAATGTCTCAAGGATGAAACTTGAAAATGTAGAAATATCCGTCCATGATGCAAGAGAACATGATGATAGTCTTGAAAATATTGCAGATATATTGTATCTTGATGTTCCATGCTCTGGACTTGGAATAATCGGAAGAAAAGCTGATATTAAATATAATGCAAGTCCTGAAGGTCTTGATGAAATATGTAAATTGCAACAGGAAATAATAGAAAATGTATGGGATTATGTTAAAGTTGGAGGTACGCTTATTTACAGTACCTGTACAATCAATCCTGTTGAAAATGAGAAGAATGTGCAATGGATATGTGAGAATTATCCTTTTGAAACGGTTTCAATAAAGGAAAATGTTCCGGAATCCATGAAAAATGTTATGACTCTTGATAAGGGATATATACAATTGTATCCAGGAGAGTATGGAACTGATGGATTTTTCATCAGTAAACTAAAAAGATTAAAATGAGTTTTGTGCCTTATAAGGCAATGAGGAATTATATGCAGGATATTAAATCTTTGACATTAGAAGAGCTTACAGAAGAAATAAAGGCAATGGGAGAACCGGCTTTCAGAGCAAAGCAGTTATATGAGTGGATTCACAAAAAGATGGCGGCAGGCTATGAAAGTATGGGTAATATTCCCAAAGCTCTTAAAGAAAAATGTCAGGAAAAATTTAGTTATACATCATTAAAGGTTGTAGAGGTTCAGGAATCAAAACTGGATGGAACAAAGAAATTTCTATTTGGCCTGGATGATGGTAATGTTATTGAAAGCGTATGGATGAAATATAAATATGGTTATAGTGTATGTATTTCTTCGCAGGTTGGATGCCGAATGGGATGCAAGTTTTGTGCATCTACTATTGATGGACTTGCAAGAAATCTTACTCCTGGAGAGATGCTTGATCAGATATATTCCATGGCAAGAATAAATGGCGAAAGAGTGTCGCATGTTGTTGTGATGGGTAGTGGCGAACCACTTGATAATTATGATAATATACTTAAATTTATTACTCTTTTGACGGATAAAAATGGTCTTAACCTTGGACAGAGAAATCTTACAATATCTACTTGTGGTATTGTTCCAAATATGAAAAGGCTTGCAGATGAGCATTTGCAGATAAATCTTGCAATTTCGCTACATGCATCTAATAACGAAAAGCGTAAGAATCTAATGCCTATTGCTAATCAGTATGAAATACATGAGGTAATAGATGCATGTAAATATTATTTTGATACAACGGGAAGACAGCTTACTTTTGAATACTCACTTGTGGGCGGTGTAAATGATACAGTGGAAGATGCCAATGAACTTTCTGAGCTTTTGAAAGGTATTAACTGTATTGTGAATTTAATACCCGTAAATCCTATAAAAGAACGAGATTTTGTGTCTACAGAACGTGAAAAAGTTATCATTTTTAAAAATAAACTTGAAAAACGCGGAATAAATGTTACTATTAGAAGAGAGCTGGGCCGTGACATAGATGGTGCATGTGGTCAATTAAGACGCAGACACCTGACCGAAGAAGAGAAGTAATGTTTCGGCTCATATTTTTTGTGCTTTAAGAAAAACAAGATGTTTTGCTTTGGAGGAAGGTTTTGTTAAAAACATTTTCAATAACCGATATCGGAAAAAAGCGAAAACTGAATCAGGATTATGTGTTTTCCAGTGATAAGCGACTTGGCAACCTTTCGAATGTTTTTATTGTTGCCGATGGAATGGGTGGTCACAATGCAGGTGATTATGCATCACGCTTTACTGTTGAAACCATGAAAAGGGAGATTGAGAGATCTTTTGAACAGAGCCCTGTTAAGATAATGGAACATGCAATCAAGATTGCAAATAAGGAGCTTCGTCAAAAGGCAGCTGAGGATCCCAAGCTTTTTGGAATGGGGACTACTGTAGTAGCAGCAACACTTCTGGGGAGATATTTGCAGGTTGCTAACGTAGGAGATAGCAGGTTATATGTAATCAACGATAAGATAACCCAGATTACAAGAGATCATTCACTTGTAGAAGAGATGGTTAGACTTGGTGGTATTGACAGAGAGACCGCCAGAACCAGCCTTAAAAAGAATATTATTACCAGAGCAATCGGTGCTGCAGATGATGTGGACATTGATTTCTTTAATGTTGAATTAAGTCCTGGTGATATTGTTCTTATGTGTTCTGATGGACTTACAAACATGCTTGAAGATGATGAGATACAGATGATTGTAAGCGGACAAAGAGACATAGTTGAAAAGGCTCAGAAACTGGTTGTTGCAGCAAACAACAATGGTGGTAAGGACAATATAGCAGTTATTCTTATAGAACCGTTTGCTGAAAGACCCACAGACTATATTTGACTTGGAACTAATCACTTTGGAGATGGAGTTATTAAATGGTTAAAATTGGTATGATGATCGGCGGCCGCTATGAGATTTTGGAAAAAATCGGAACAGGCGGAATGTCTGATGTATATAAATCTAAGGATCATAAATTAAACAGGTTTGTAGCAGTAAAAGTGCTTAAGCAGGAATTTTCAGAAAATGAGAATTTTGTTTCAAAATTCCGTGTAGAAGCGCAGGCTGCAGCAGGACTTATGCATCCTAATATTGTAAATGTTTATGATGTAGGTGATGAAGACGGTATATATTATATCGTTATGGAGCTTGTTGAGGGTATTACACTCAAAAAATATATAGAAAAGAAATCAAGACTGACTGTTAAAGAGGCAGTTAGTATAGCAATTCAGGTTGCTATGGGACTAGAGGCTGCCCATAACAATCACATTATTCATAGAGATATAAAGCCTCAGAATATTATTATTTCTAAAGAAGGAAAAGTTAAAGTTACTGATTTTGGTATAGCAAAGGCTGCTACAAGTAATACCATAACTTCTAATGTTATGGGATCAGTACATTATACTTCACCCGAACAGGCCAGAGGCGGATATAGTGATGCTAAGAGTGATATTTATTCACTTGGTATAACTCTTTTTGAAATGTTGACAGGTCGTGTACCATTTAATGGTGATACGACAGTTGCCATTGCAATTAAGCATATACAGGAAGAACTTCCTTCACCACACACTTTTAATGATGAAATACCTATAAGTGTTGAGAAGATTGTCCTTAAATGCTGTCAGAAGAGTCCTGACAGACGATATCAGAGTGCTGTAGAGTTAATTAGTGATCTTAAGAGGTCACTTATTACTCCTGAAGAGGATTTTGTAGATATTGTAGACCCTGATGAAGAAGGGGCAACACGTGTAGTTTCTTCAAATACTAATCCTGCACCATCTAGTCTTTCTGACACAGAGCAGATGAGACTTAAGCAGGATGTCATCAATGAGGAGATGAAGAAGCGTAAGGAAAGAAAAGAAAGATATAGTGAAGAAAGATATTCAGATGAATTTGATGAAGATGAGTCTGATGATGGCGAAGATACTGATAACATGGAGAAGCTTACAATTGCACTTGCTGTTGTTGCAGCTATTCTTGTAGGTGTTATCGTAGTTGTGATGGTTGGAAGAGCATTTGGATTCTTTGGTGGTGGTTCTGATAACAGTACCGTTATAGGCATTTCTACAGAACAGATCAGTAAGGAAGATGCGGCATCGGGTTCAAATGAGAATGATACTGTAAGCATAGTTATCCCTGATGTTACAGGACAAAGTTATGCAGAAGCCAAGTCTAATCTTGAGGCAAAAGGATTTACAGTAGTTAAGGAAGCCAGCTCTGAAAATACAAAAGCTAAAAACGTTGTTGAATCTCAGAAACCAGAAGGTGGTTCATCTGCAGCAAGTGGAGAAACAGTAACTGTATATGTAAGCGATGGTTCCGGATCTTCATCTGCTACAACAACAGCAGATAGTGCTTCTGCTACAGAAGCAAGTTCTGCGAGTACAGAGGCAAGTACTGAGAATGAAAGTGGACTTATTTCCATGCCTAATCTTATAGGAATGTCAGAAGAGGATGCTTACGTAACTCTTATTGAAGCAGGACTTACTCCTGGAAAGGTAATTGAAACTACTAATGAGGATACAAATCTGACAGGTCTTATTTGTGCACAGAGTGAGCCGGTAGGAGCTCAGCTTGAAGCGGGTACAACAATTAATATGGAACTTAGTACAGGACCTGCAAATGTTTCCTATAGCTATTCAGCAGATATTTCTGCTCCAACTGAAGGTGAGAACTATACAAGTGGCCTTTCAGTAAATGTATCGCTTGTGACAGCTGATGGAACACAGCTTCTTAGTACAACAACTACTTCATTCCCTATATCTGTATCTTATACAGGTATAACTTCATCAACTGGAGTACTTACATTTACCTATACGGCTAATGGTCCTGCTACTACAAATGAAGCAGGTGAGACAGTAGCCGGAACAGCACAGCAGTATACTGTAACAAGAGCAGTTACTTTTACTCAGGAGAATTAAGAGCTGTTATTAAATTTTAATTTGAAACCAATAATTTCATTTCTCTATATTTAGACAAGGGAGATTATGCAGGGAAAAATAATAAAAGGAATAGCGGGATTTTACTATATTGATACTGAAAAGGGCGTTTTTGAATGCAGAGCAAAAGGCATTTTCAGAAATAAAAATGTGAAGCCGCTGGTAGGTGACAATGTAGTCATCGACATTATAAATGAAGACGAAAAGACTGGGAACCTCATAGAAGTGCTTCCCCGTAAAAATCAGCTTCTTAGACCGCCTGTGGTTAATGTTGACCAGGCGGTCATTCTGTTTGCTATAGTTAAACCAGATCCAAACTATAATTTGCTGGATAGATTTTTGATAATGATGAAGCAACAAAATCTTCCGGTTGTGATATGCTTTAATAAAGAGGATATAGCTTCAGAGGAAGAAAAAAAGGCACTGCTTGATGCTTATGAAAAGTGTGGTTATAAAGTACTGTTTATGAGTGTTAAGGAAACTGCCGGAGTAGACGAAATAAAAGGTATATTAAAGGGGAAGACTACAGTATTGGCAGGACCTAGTGGTGTTGGAAAATCTTCACTAATTAATCTTTTATATCCAGAAGCTGAAATGGAGACAGGAACTCTTAGTCGAAAGATACAAAGAGGAAAGAATACAACAAGACATTCTGAGCTTTTCCATATCAAGGATTTATCAGATGATAAGGAAAATACTTATATTATGGATACACCTGGATTTACATCGCTTTATTTAAAAGATGTAACAACAGATAATCTTATGGAATACTATTCAGAATTTATGGAATATGAGCCAAATTGCAGATTTGGCGGATGCGCACATATAAGTGAGCCTGATTGCGGAGTAAAGGATGCTCTGGAAAAAGGACTGATTTCTAATGTTCGTTATCAAAATTATAAGCTTATCTATGATGAGCTTAAAGGTCAGCGCCCTGTTTATAAAAAATCAAATAAAAAGGGCATGTGATCTACCTGAGATACTTGAATCTGAGGAGGATTTTCTATGAATGCAGCTATGACAATAATTTCAATGGCAGTAATCCTTCTTGCAGGTTTTCTTATGACAAGGATTACAAAGCAGCTTAGACTTCCAAATGTAACTGCTTATATTATTGCCGGTATTTTGATAGGCCCTTATTGCTTTAATCTGGTTCCTGCTGAATTTGTGGAAAAAAGTGAATTTCTATCAGATATTGCTTTGGCATTTATTGCCTTTGGTGCCGGTGAATTTTTTAGATTTGATACCATAAAAAAGAATGGTAAAAGTGTTATTCTGATAACATTACTTGAAGCACTTTTTGCCAGTCTTCTTGTTTTTGTGGTTACTTATGGGGTGCTTCATTTAAATCTTGCTTTTTCTGTTGTTTTATCAGCGCTTGCAAGTGCAACGGCTCCGGCATCTACTCTTATGACTATAAGACAGACAGGTGCAAAAGGAGAGTTTGTTGAGACTTTATTGCAGGTGGTTGCATTTGATAATATTGTTGCACTGTTATCTTACAGTGTTGCAATTTCTATTGGTCAGCACGCTTTAAATGGTGGTGGGCTTACTATTTTTGGGATAATTCTTCCATTTATTTCAAATATACTTGTTTTTTTGCTAGGCGGAGTGTTTGGACTTGTAATGAAATTAATGATTCAGACCAAGCGTTCTACTGATAACAGGCTTATTATTGCTATTGCATTATTATTTGGATTTTGTGGAATATGTGCGATTTTTGAGATATCGCCACTTCTCGGATGTATGTCTATGGGATGCATATATATTAATACGACAGAGGATGAAAATATGTTCAGACAGCTGGGGTATTTTAGTCCGCCAATACTTCTTATGTTTTTTGTTCGTTCAGGTATGTCCTTTGACCTTAATGCACTTGTTGGAAGCTCATCAAGTATAGGTAATACACCTCTTATAGTAATTGGTATATTGTATTTTATAGCTCGTATTGTGGG
>JAILEJ010000175.1 GCA_024688095.1 Butyrivibrio sp. | reverse complement strand
ACTCCACTAAGTGCATCCACAATAAGTGTATTAGGATCAATAAGACCTTCTTTTACCAGTGGATATGCTGTAAGAATCGAACATGTCGTATAGCATCCCGGATTTGCAACAATACGGGCATCTTTTATTTTATCTCTGTTTATCTCACAAAGTCCATACACAGCTTCATCAATATACTGTGGAGCCTTATGCTCTATTTTATACCATTCTTCATAGATTTTAACATCCTTAAGTCTAAAGTCTGCGCTAAGATCAATAATCTTTACCTTGGATAAAACTTCTTCATTTACAAGCGATGCACATAACCCCTGAGGTGTAGCTGTGAAAATAACATCTACTTTATCTGCCAGCTCATCCATATTATCATCCATACATTTTGCATCTACAATTTCAAACATATTTCTGTATATATCACTATATGCCTGATCTATATAACTTCTGGAACCATACCATACGATTTCCGCATCCTTATGTCCCATCAGAATTCTTACTATTTCTGCACCAGCATAACCAGTTGCACCAATAATACCTACCTTAACCATATCTGTCTCCTTATTTATTATTGCATAAGTATAAAACTAATATTCATAAATATCAAGCAAAAATTTATATTTATGCATAATTTGTGTATTTTATTCATTTTTATTCATTCTTCATGCAACTGATAATCTATATCCTCTTCTATAATTTGAAGCATAATATCGGCAAAACGCGGATCAAACTGCGTACCACGGCCTTCTTCAAACTGTTCCCTGACTATTCCCTGAGGAAGTACATCTCTATAACTTCTATGACTTGTCATTGCATCATATGCATCTGCAACTGCAATTATGCGTGCCTCTTCCGGAATATCCAGACCACTTAAGCCATCAGGATACCCTTTTCCATCATACCTTTCATGATGCCACCTGGCACCGGTTGCAAGTTTTGGCATTTCGCTTATATTCTTTAATATTCTTGCTCCCATAACAGGATGATTTTTTATAAGTTCATATTCCTCTTCGGTGAGCTTGGCCGGCTTATTAATTACTGCATCCGGAATACCTATTTTTCCAACATCATGAAGAAGTCCCATTATGTATATTTCATTTTGCTGTTTTTCATTATAGCCTGCACGCTTGGCAATTTCTCTTGAATATGTAGCAACTCTTCCAGAATGACCATTTGTATATGTATCCTTTGCATCAATTGCATCTGCAATAGCTGCAACCACCTGAACAGATAATTTTTCAACTTCTCTCTTCTTTTGTTCTACTTCAGTTCTTAGATTACTCTGAAGCCTGATAAGATCTATAATATGACGGACACGAATAATCAAAACCTCCGGTACAAAAGGCTTTTTAATAAAATCCATAGCCCCAAGCTGGAGTCCTTTTGTCTCTGAAACATCGTCATCATCTGCAGTAAGAAAGATAACAGGTATATGCTCTCTTTGCCCTTCCTTTTCTCTTAGCTTTTTAAGTGTTTCAAAACCATCTATTCCAGGCATCATAATGTCAAGAAGTATCAGATCAGGCTTATGCTCATCATCAATATATTCAAGAAGGTCATAGCCGGATTTTAATGCAGTAACCCTCATATTATTCTTACTGAGTATATGTCCTGCCATTTTCAGATTAGTCATATCATCATCAACTACAACAACCCAGTCAGGTCTTTTACTCAGCTTTGTTTCATCCACATCCTGTATATCATGTTCTACAGCTTCCTTAACATAATTTACAATTACATCATCTGAATATCTGCTTTTTTTCCATTTACCAATCATACGAACAAGCAGATGTTCCGTATCACTTTCACTAATATCAGGAAGCATTAAAAAGAATTGATTCTCTTTAGTCTGTACAAAAATATCACTCTTTCTAAGAAGATTGGACATAACTTCTGCAAAGCATTCTCCCACTTCATTCATGCTTACTTTTTCATTATCCTGATTCTTTATTCTCAATGTAAAAAGTACCTGATATACAGAATGATCATATCTTTGAGAATATCTCATAAAGTAATGATAAACATGTGTAAATGCCCCTGTACCAATTCTGAATGCACCATTTTTTATGATGTGCTCAGAAAACTGCATTATAACACTTTCTATATCATCATCTTCTCTGTTTATTTCTCTGTAATCATCATCCCTATATATTGAGAAACCATGCTTTCCACTCTGCTTGGCATGATATAGAGCCTTGTCAGCAAACTGGAACAATGTCTCATATTCTCTTCCCATTTCCGGAACATGCACTGCACCAATAGATGCACCAATCTGAAGGTCATGCTCATTATCAAAAAGCTGTTCAGCAATCTGTTTAAGTCCTGTATTAAGCCTGTCTGAGAGAGCTGAAATATTTTCACCATCTGTAACATTAACAAGAAATAACAGAAACTCATCTCCGCCAAGTCTACCTACTATATCATCTTTACGAACACTGTTTTTTAACATTTCAGCAAAATAGACAAGTATCTTGTCACCCTTATCGTGACCATATATATCATTGATTGCCTTAAAATTATCAAGGTCAATAAGAAGAAGTATTCCCGTCTGATATCTGCATATTTCAGCAACACTCTCCATTACACAACCCTGATTCATAATGCCTGTCAATCTGTCAATGGTCGCCTCTACCTTAAGATATTCAACCTCCTGAACGTGGTTAAGTATATTTTCTATTCTATGTATAAGAACATCTTTGGTAAAAGGCTTTAATATAAAATCAACCGCTCCAAGATTCAGACTTTCTGCTTCGGTATTTTTATTTTCCTCCGCAGTCATAAACATTACAGGTATTTCACTGCCATATGTTCTGCGAAGTTTTTTTAGCATTTCAAAGCCATCCATTTCAGGCATCATAAGATCAGAAAGCACCAGATCTGGCCTTTCTTTTTCAAAAAGCCTTATAGCTTCCTCACCAGAAGTTACTGTTGTAACCCTGTATTTTTCCTTAAGGAAAAAATGTGACTGTTTTAAGCTCATCGGATCATCATCTACAATCATGATTCTTTTCATGTTAACTATCTCCATATTTACATTTTCATTGCTTTATCCAATATATCCACAATGTTTTTATACTGTTCCATGAAGTCGTTATGCTTTTCTTTTATTAATTCTATATTATTTTCTCTGGCGGCAATCTCAAGTTCCTTTGCCAGCTCAGACAAATTCTCATCTCCAATTGTCCTGGCGTTACCTTTCAGGGCATGAATCTGTATTCTGTACGTATCTATATCCATACTTCCATAGCTTTCCTGAAGTACATTACTTTTTGAAATATAGGAAGAGACAAAATCCTGCAGGATTTCAATATAAAACTCCCTGCTGTCAGCACAATACTGCATACCACTTTTGGTATTAATGCCATTTTTTTCAAGTTCATCAAAAAGAATATCTGACTCTGATGCCTTGTCTTCTCCCTGTATTTCCTCATCAGGGAAAAATTCCAATATACTCATATCATCATCCTTTTTTCTTGTCTCTTCAAGTTGTTTTGGCAAATATTTTTTAATTTTTTCCTGCAACATTTTTATTTCAATTGGTTTGGACAGATAATCATCAAATCCTGCTTCAAGATATTTTTCTTTAGCCCCTGAAATAGCATTGGCAGTAAGAGCAATTACCTTCGTATTTTCAGAAAGGAGCCTGTCCTCCCTCATCTTCTCAAGCGTCTCTATTCCATCAAGCTTTGGCATCATGTGATCCAGGAAAATAATGTCATATTGTCTCTCTTTCACTTTATCTATTGCTTCAATTCCAGAAGTTACAAGATCTGGTTTTATTCCGTAAAGCTTCATAAAATTCTGCGCAACCTTAAGATTAATCTCATTATCATCTACAAGCAGTACTCTGGCATTTGGTGCATATAGATCAATTTCTTCAGTATCCTGCCTGTTTATTGTATTAAGTCTTTCTTCATAATTACCTATAGGCTGTTTATTTATAATCTGCTGTTTTAGCTGGAAAGAAAAAACAGATCCTTCTCCGTATACACTTTCCACCTCAAGCTTACTATTCATCATTTCTAGAAGCTTTGTCACAATAGATATTCCAAGTCCTGTTCCTTCAATATTTCTGTTTCTCTTTTCTTCAAGTCTTTCAAAGGATTCAAACAGTCTTCCCATATCTTCTTTTTTGATACCAATACCTGTATCTTTAACTTCTATGATCAGATCAATCGTATCATCATGGATTCCTCCATTACGTATAGTAAGGATCACATATCCCTTCTCTGTATATTTAACAGCATTTGTTAAAAGGTTCATTATAACCTGGCTGATTCTTACATCATCTCCGTAAAGTGTTATTGGAATCGATTCATCCACTTTAATTTTAAAATCGATATTTTTTGCCTTTGCCCTGGAAATGATTGAATTATTAAGATTATTAATAAGAATAACCGTATCGTACTCAGCAGGAACTATTTCCATCTTACCATCTTCTATTTTGGAGAAGTCCAGGATACTATTAATAAGTGTAAGGAGTGTTTTTCCTGCTGTCCTTATATTAGAAGAATAATCCAAAATAACATTGTCAGTACTCTTTCTTAATATCATCTCGTTCATTCCAAGAACCGCATTGATAGGCGTTCTAATTTCATGAGACATTTGTGCCAGGAACTCACTTTTGGCTCTTCCTGCTGCCACAGCAGAATCCGCAGCCTCCTGCATACGTTTATTAGTCTCATCCTGCCATGCAATGAGATTTGAAAGAAGTTTGGAAATCGAATAAATACAAACAAAAAAAGTCAATATAACTATTAGTCCATATGCAAAAACTCTGCCATATATTTCCCATATAGAACTGACTACATAAATAATAAAATTCGATGATTCATCCCTTGTAGCTATAAGTATCTTATTTACGCCGTCATAATCTTCGAATACTATAGTACTCTTTCCATTCACATTTACTTTTCCATAAGGAAGGTCTGCTACATTAGTTGTTTCATTTTCTGTCATCTGATAACTTCCATATGGATGATTTATTATTCCACCTTTAGCATCTACAAGAAAAGCATATCCTGTATCAGAATAGCTGCTTCCAAGAATATCCACCAGTTTATCCATATAAAAATCTATTCCAAAATTTCCAAGAAATTCACCAGTTTTTGAATCGTATACACGTTCAGAAAAAGTGACACAATATACACCCGTCTGTTCATCATAGTAAGGTGCAGATATATTAAACCCACTTTCAGATGAAAGTGTATCTATATACCATTGTCTTTCTTCAACATGCCAGTCAGAATCACCTTCCCAACCATTATTCATATAAACTGTATGCTCAAGATTTGGATTTGTCATATATGAAACTGATATCTCAGGATACTGCCCAGTTACACGGTCAAGATATTCTACAGTCTCCTCATAATTATCAAGCATCTCAGGATTTGTAGATATTATACTGCAGAACATATCCAAAATACTTTTCTGAGTATTTATCCATTCAGAAAGCTGATATTCATAGCTTTCCACATCGTTCTGCATCATTTCCCTGCCCCATTTATAGGTAACAGTTACATTATTATATAGACTGATAAGCATTACTATTAATAAAAGCGCAAGTATACTTATACGGAAATTTTTATTCATTTCACGTGTCTTTTTACTGGACTGCTCAGATTGCTTATTATCATAATTTGTTCGGATAATACTGTTATAAGACATAAGCTGTTCGATCATTTCAGAGAGTCTTTCACCTGCTGAATGTATTTTGGCAAACTCAGCTGAATAATCATCAACATTTTCAATATTTCCACGACTTGATCTGTCTATTATATTATGTAAAGGTAATTGAAGTTCTGCTGAAATACGTTCCAAAAACTTTTCTTTGGATGCGTATGCTTCCTCAGCTTTTTGTCTTGCATTTAAAGCAGAGGTATATAAATAGATAACTATAGCAAATAATGCCACGCTAAGCATGATAGTAACCAGCAGCTGAATGTATGAATTTTTATACATTTCCCAGTCACTTACACTGACTATCAGATACCACCCGTTTCCTGCCTGGGCAGCGCATAGATTTTCATAAAGAAGGTCGGCTTTTATTCTGCATGAAACAACACCATCGCCAGTTTTGGCCAGTCCAAAAATTCCGGAATATTCCGGAAGATCTGATACAAGCTGTTTGCCTATAAGTGTTTCGTCAGAACATCCTGCTATAATTCCTTCATCTGTAACTATTACAGCATTACGTGAACTGTTCTCGCAAATCTGAACTATATGATTTTGGATTGTTTCCATTGTATAGTCAACACCAAGTACCGTATCATGGTCATTTAACATTACAGAAACGGTGTAACATATGTCACCTGTAGCAGCATCTGCATAAGGCGCAGTTACATAAGGAATTCCATGATTAAGCCCGGCTCCTGTATACCAACTTCTTTCAGAAGCAACAAAATCCTTTGTTTTAACAAGATCCGGAATAATATCCCATCCTGTACCTGCTATATAAACGTTATAGCTTCCGTTGCCATAATCAGAAAGTTTGTCTTTTGTATCATATATATATTTTTCAAGCTCATCTTTATCTTCAAGATATCCCTGTGCCACCATGGCAAGTTCCATAGTAAGCTTTTCAGCTTCATTAATAGTACTCTCAAGTTCTCCACTTATACTTGTAAGCTGATAGTTACCTGCCTCCACTGTCTGCTGAGAAGTCATTTTGAACATAACCCATGTATCAGTAAGCATTACCAGTAAAAGAAGCGAAGCAACTGCTATCATGACACCTATATTTTCTCTTTTTTTCATCAGATTCCCTCTAATATAAAAAACGAATATATGATGGCCTTTTATATAATCCCTAACTATTATCTTACCATATCAATTTTTGTATCACAAATTGTATAAAAGGAGTCTTTCACATTGCATATTTTTTATATTTATGCATAAAAATACCTTTTTATTTATTTTTATGCATAAAACACTTGCATTTATACATAAATTATTGTATATTGATAACTGTTCATTAACAAAACCATTTACTACTGTTACAAATACGGCATATAATATCATTAGCCGTAAAAAGCAGTACTGTAAAATAAAAATATTTATCTAAGATAAGTTTTAAAAAGGAGAAAAACAATGGCAAAAGAAAAGGTTATTTTAGCTTATTCAGGTGGACTTGATACAACTGCTATCATCCCATGGCTTAAGGAGAATTTTGATTACGAAGTAGTATGCGTATGTATAGACTGTGGACAGGAAGAAGAACTTGACGGACTTGAAGAAAGAGCTATTTCATGTGGTGCTGCAAAGTTATATGTTCTTGATGTTGTAGATGAATTCTGCGACGAATACATTGTACCTTGCGTTCAGGCTCATGCAGTTTATGAAAACAAATATCTTCTTGGAACATCAATGGCTCGTCCTCTTATTGCTAAGAAACTCGTTGAAATTGCTCGTAAAGAAGGCGCTGTTGCTATCTGCCACGGTGCAACAGGTAAAGGAAACGATCAGATTCGTTTTGAACTTGGCATCAAAGCACTTGCTCCAGATATTAAGATCATTGCAGCATGGAGAAATGATAAGTGGACAATGGATTCAAGAGAATCAGAAATTGAATACTGTAAAGCACATGGTATCAATCTCCCATTTTCAGCAGACAGCAGCTACAGCCGTGACCGTAACCTCTGGCACATTTCACATGAAGGTCTTGAACTTGAGGATCCAAGTCTTGAGCCAAACTATAAACACCTTCTTGTACTTGGTGTTACCCCAGAAGAAGCTCCTGACACACCTACTACTGTAACAATGACATTTGAGGCTGGTGTTCCTAAGAGTGTTAACGGCAAAAAGATGAAAGTTTCTGATATTATCCGTACTCTTAACAAGCTCGGAGGAGAAAACGGTATTGGTATCGTTGATATCGTTGAAAACCGTGTTGTTGGTATGAAGAGCCGTGGTGTATATGAAACACCTGGTGGAACAATTCTTTATGAAGCACATCAGCAGCTTGAGGAGTTGATTTTGGACCGCGATACATATACAATGAAAAAGGATATGGGCAACAAGTTTGCTGATATCGTATATGAAGGAAAATGGTTCACACCTCTTCGTGAAGCTGAGCAGGCATTCATTGAATCTACTCAGAAATATGTAACTGGCGAAGTAACCTTCAAATTATATAAAGGAAATATTATTAAGGCAGGTACTACTTCTCCATATTCTCTTTACAATGAGAGTATTGCTTCATTCAAGACAGGTGACCTTTATGACCACCACGATGCAGAAGGTTTCATCAATCTGTTTGGTCTCTCATCAAAGGTACGTGCAATGAAAATGCAGGAAGTAGAATCTAACAAATAATTTACAGGTACTACTTTAAATGAACTCGATTACTTTTATAGCGGCTTATCTCATAGCACTGAATATTTATGGCTTTTTTATAATGGGTATAGACAAACACAAGGCCAAAGTTAATGCTTTCCGAATCCCAGAGGCTACATTTTTTATTGTAGCCTTCATCGGAGGCAGTATAGGTTGTATCCTTGGAATGTTTATCTTTCGTCATAAGACACGCCATTGGTATTTCAGATATGGGTTGCCGCTTATTTTAATTCTTCAAATTATTGTTATAATATTATTATGGAAGTCACCTATACAATTCAGTTTCATCTGATTTATATAATACTTCTAAAATCTTGTATCTAAATTATGTAAGGGGAATAAAAATGCATATAGCTGTATACGATGATAATATAGCAGATAGAAAACAAATGGAGAGACTTCTTGGTCGCGAATCAGAAGCAAGAAAAAAAGAAGGTCAGGAAGGATTTTATATTGATTCCTATGGAAATATTCCCGCTCTTTTGCAGGTTCCTCAGATGTATGATGGAATTTTTGTTGATATGACAAATGGCCCGGAAAATGGTCTTGATGTTGGCTATATGCTAAGAGAAGTAGGCGTCGTTGCTCCTATTATCCTATGCAGTTCAAAGTTTAAATATGAAGAAATGATCGATATCATGAAAAAGGATGACTTTTGGTATATTAATAAGCCAATCTTAAAAGCTGAACTTCATGCTATGCTTGATCAGATTCTTATACAAAAAGGTGATCCAATTCCCACAATAGAAATAAGAACAGATGAGTATACCATATATGCCAAGGATGACGATGTAGTCTATGGCAAAATGGAAGGTTCAAAGCTTCTTATTAAGCTTCAGGACGGAAGAAAAGCTCTTATAATAAGTGATATATATAATTTCTATGACGAGTGTTCTGAATTTCCTCAAATATGTCCAATATCAGAAAATGCCCTGGTAAACGTCAATCATGTTGTAAGTACAGGCTTAACCCATTGCACTATGGATGATGGAACTAAACTTCGAATTTCTTTCTCATACAGAAAAAATATAGCTGCTGCCAGAGCAATTTGCGAAGATTTAAAAAACAAGAATTCTTAAGAGCTAAAAAAGACCTCCTATGATACTCATAGGAGGTCTGATTTTATATATAAATAGATTTATTCCCTTACTTCAAAAGCTTAACAGGTAACAATTATTCCACCATCATTTGCATAAGTTGTACTTACTCCAGCAGTATCCATTACAAGGGAATCCTTAAAAGGAACCTTTGTAAGAATCATGTTTCTTACAACTTCTGCTCTTTCATAACAATTTACATGGGTGATCATAAGTGTTTTTTCTTCAGGGTTCTCTATTTCAGAAGCAAGTATATCTGCCATCTTTACAAGCGCCTTTTTCATTCCTATACCCTGACCACGCTGTGCTATTTCTCCTTTAAGTCCAATACATACAGGCTTTATATTTAGAGTTGTTGCAACAACTGCTTTCATTCCTGTAAGTCTTCCATTTTTTCTAAGCGTATCAAGACTATCAAGTACAAAGTATGTATGAAGCTCATCTCTGAATTTCTCAACCTTTTCGACAATTTCTTCAAATGAAAAACCCTGTTCTTCGAGTTCTGCGACCTTTTTAGCTATCTGATATTCTCCGCAACTTGCAGATAATGAATCAAATACATGAATATTTTTGTCACCATGCTCTTCATGATAAATATTTTTTCCAAGAAGTGCACTATTATAGCTTCCACTAAGTTTTGATGAAAGTGTTACTACATAAATATTATCCGCCTCACTCTGATAAGCCTTCATATATCTTTCTGGAGAAGGGCATGCTGTCTTTGGACATGTCTCGCACTCTGCCACCCTTTTTATATAATCTTTCTGATCAAAAGTTTCATCATCAAGAGTCTGATAATCTCCAACCTGAAGCACAAGTGGAACTATTTCATATCTTGGATCATTCTTAAAATTCTCAGGTAACTCACAACAACTATCTACTACAATTTTATAGCTCATTATATGCCTCTCCACATCTAAAACCTTATTCTTTTCTACATCTAATAAACAAAACTAATAATAATTCAATGTAGTTTTTATTACTACTTATAATAACATAGACTGGAAAAGACGTAAAGGAAGTTATATTTCAGATTTTTATAATAAAATTAAATCTATTTTTAATTTAAAATTTATTTCATAATTTTTTCGCAATTTTTTTACATTTTTTTCATTCATACAAATTAAAATAACAAATATATAAAATATCGTCAGGTATTCAAAACGAAAGGGGTATAACAAGAACAATGAACAATATCAAAAATCTTTTAAAGCTAACTGTCACACTTGCTTTTATGCTCGCAGTAGCACTTTTGGTTAAAACAGACGCAAAAGCAGCAGACCATGCATCAGTAGGCGACTATCTGGTAAAAGACGGAATCAGATATGTAATTACACAGGCAGCCACTGATAGCGATGCAGGTTGCGTATCTGTAGCAGGTGTTGAAGATAGCAGTCTCACAAAAGTTGTTATCTATGGAACTGTATATGACACATCACACAATGATGATGAATACTCATGTACTGCGATGAACTCTTCAGCTTTCAAAAATAACACTAAAATTACTGAAGTATGGCTTAATGAATCAGTACAGATAAAGACTATCCCATCTTATGCATTTTATGGATGTAAAAATTTGAAAACTGTTGTTCTTAGAATGTCATGCTTAAAGACAATTGATAAATATGCATTTGCAAAATGTACAAATTTAAGCACACTTGCAATAAGCTCAACAAAACTTACAAAGAGTTCAATTAAAGCAAATTCATTCAAGAATGTAAAAAATCTTACTATCTATGTAAGAAGCAGCAAGAAATCCAAATATGTAAAATTCATTTCTAATCGCGGAGCTAAATCAGTAACATATGGCGGTTCTTATGTAAGCTGGCTTTCATCATTATAATCAGCTAACTTTAAAAGACCTTTTTGGCACTCTCTTTATCCTATTGTAAAAACGGTAAAGAGAGTGCTTTTTTAATATTATACTCCTCACTATTTTTTAGTTTTTACTAGACAAAGAAATCGTTTCAATTTATATTATTATTTGATTGTAAAAATAGGGAGAAAGGAATTTATATGTTAGCTTTAAAAATCTTACATACCAAAGAATTTATGGCAAAGCTTCTTGCCGGTGATGTATTTGATAACTTTCTTCTAGAAGAAGCAATAATAGAAACCTATAACACTTTTAGTATTGATGGTCATATACACAAAGAATTCTATCAAAATGATATAGAAAGCCCGAATGCCACAGAAAATAGTTATTTATTTTCTTCCTGGAGTGATATGAAAGGTATTTGTTTTAATCTTATAAAGGGCAAAAACACTCCTTTGGGATTTAGATTTGTACTTCACCTTAAGCCAGAAAATGCTCTTACAGCAATTGAACCTGATAATAATAATTCAACTCCATCAAATGACTATTGTCTTAATATCAAATTCAGGGATGGCGCCGTAACTGTTACTTCCGCTGTATCAATTAAGATTTTTACTTTAGATAAAACAGCTGATAGTCTTTGGGATTCTTACATAAAAAAATTCTTCAGCGAAAACAATATAGATTTCACCGAAGAATATTAAATACAATTTATATTACTGTGGCTGATCACTTATAATCAGTCACAGTTTTTTTATGCTCCTGCCTGCTCTGCAAGAAGCTTTGCCTGTGCAGCTGCTGAAAGAGCATCTATAAGTTCATCAAGATCTCCATCAAGTATCTGATCTATCTTATATAAAGTAAGATTTATTCTATGATCTGTTACCCTTCCCTGATGATAATTATAGGTTCTTATCTTTTCTGAACGATCACCTGTACCAACCTGACTTTTACGAAGTGCAGCCTCACTATCATGCTGTTTTTCACATTCAAGCTCATACAATTTTGCTCTTAATACCTTAAGAGCTTTTGCTTTATTTTTTATCTGACTCTTTTCATCCTGACATGAAATAACTATTCCAGTAGGAATATGTGTAAGTCTTACAGCTGAGTCTGTAGTATTTACACACTGACCTCCGTTTCCGGATGCTCTGAATACGTCAAACTTACAATCATTCATATCAATATCTACTTCAACATCTTCTACCTCAGGCATAATAGCAACAGTGATTGTAGAAGTATGAATACGTCCTCCGGATTCAGTAGCAGGAACTCTTTGTACTCTATGTACACCGCTTTCAAACTTGAGCCTTGAATATGCACCAGCTCCATTAACCATAAAGCTTACAGACTTCATTCCGCCTATACCGATATCCTCGACGCTCATAGTCTCAACTTTCCAGTTCTGCCTCTCTGCATACCTTACATATACTCTATACATATCTGCCGCAAAAAGAGCTGCTTCATCTCCACCAACTCCTGCTCTTATCTCTACAATAACGTTCTTGTCATCATTAGGATCTTTTGGAAGGAGCAAAATCTTAAGCTCTTCTTCAAGAGACTGAACCTGCTTTTTAGCTTCAGAAAGCTCATCCTTGAGCATCTGTCTCATCTCTTCATCATTTTCTTCATCCAAAAGAAGCAGACTGTCATCAATAGTTTCTTTGTTTTTCTTATATTTCAAGAAGCATTCTATTATTGGAGTAAGATCACTTTGCTCCTTCATAAGTGCTCTGAATCTATTCTGATCAGCTATTACAGAAGGTTCATTAAGTTCTCTTGTTATATCCTCATATCTTCTTAGTAAATCTTCTAATTTATCAAACATTCCTATGACCCTTCCTGCCTAATAAAGGCATCCTTTTACTACCCTGGCATTGCCACACAGGTCCTTAACAAGTTCAACCTCTTTAAAGCCGTTTTCATTAAACAGAGCCTGCACATCATCTCCCTGATCATAGCCAATTTCTACAAATAACCAGCCACCTCTTTTTAAATACCTGTTTGCATTCTTAAGGATTCTCTGATAAAAAACAAGGCCGTCCGTTTCTCCATCAAGTGCAAGTCTTGGTTCATATTCTTTCACTTCAGGCTCAAGAGTATCAATCACATCACTTTTTATATATGGCGGATTAGAAACTATAATATCATATTTCTTTTCATCCTCTGGAAAAAGATCTGTTTTTAAAAATTGTATGCGCTCATTTAGTTTTAACAGCACAGCGTTCTCATTAGCAACTGAAAGTGCTGCCTCTGATATATCTGTAGCATCAGCTCTTGTATCATTTGTATAGTTAAGAATACTAAGTATAATGCATCCAGATCCTGTACATAAATCAAGGATTTCCATACCATCGCATATTTCTCTTAACACTTCTTCTACAAGAGTTTCTGTATCCTGATTAGGTATAAGTACATCTGATGACACCTTAAAATCAAGTCCCATAAATTCCTGCGATCCTGTTATATAAGCAAGTGGTTCCCTCGCACAGCGTCTATTTATACATTCCATATATCGTTTTTCATTTTCAGGTGTAACCAGCTCTTCTCCGTGTACAAGAAGATAATTCATATCCGTACCACATACATATTCAAGAAGGAGCCGGCCATCAAGCTTTGACTCGCTGATACCGGCTCCCCTTAACATCTGAACACCCTCATCATATATCTGTTTATACGTGTTCATTATAATCCTCTACTTCATAGCCAAATGAATCTCTAAGATATTCACGCCAATCAAATACTGCTTCTACAGATTTAATTGCAACCTGAAGCATTTCCTCATCAGGTTCTTTGGTAGTAAGTCTCTGCATCCACATTCCAGGCGCAGATATTATTCTTATAAATATATTTTCACTTCTGCCTGCGAGTCTTATTATCTCATAAGATATTCCAGCAATTACAGGTATTAGAAGCACTCTGCAGATAAGTCTGAGAGCAAGTGAATCAACTCTAATAAAAAAGAATAAGATAATACTTACAAACATAACAAATAATAAAAAGCTGCTTCCGCATCTTTTATGTAGTCTGCTGCTTCTTTGTGCATTCTCTACGGTAAGTGGTCTTCCTCTTTCAATACAGTTTATACATTTATGTTCAGCTCCATGATACCTGAAAAGACGTCTTATATCCTTCATACAGGAAATTGCAAGAATATATAGTATAAATATAAGTATCCTTATAACACCCTCCAGAATAGCCATTAAAGAGGCATTTCGGATATATTCCTCAAATAAAGATGATACAAAATATGGCAGAAGCATAAATAAAGCGATTGCAAGTACAAATGAAAAGATAGTAGTTATAGCCATAAGAATACTCTCTTCCTTATCATTCTTACCTGCCGAAGCCTTTTTTCCTTCTTTATCCTCTGGCTCATCCTCATAAAAGCTGGATGAATAATTAAGAGATTTCATCCCAAGAACAAGGGAGTCTACAAAAACAAATACTCCTCGAATAAATGGAATACCCAAAAGCTTACTGCCTGCCATAACACCCTTGTACTGTTCAACGTCAACCTCAATTTCACCATCAGGCTTTCTGACCGCAACTGCATATTTATCTTTATTACGCATCATAACGCCTTCAAGAACAGCCTGACCACCAATTCCTGAATAATGTTTAATTTTCTGCTTCTTCATAACTATTCCTCCGAAAAAAGAAAAAGGTTGGGGCAATATGCCTCAACCTCTCTTTTGTTCTTAATAAATTAGTTGTTAGCCATGCCGTATTTCTTGTTGAACTTATCAATACGTCCACGAGCAGCTGTAGCTTTCTGCTGGCCTGTATAGAATGGATGGCACTTTGAACAGATTTCTACGTGAATTTCCTTCTTTGTTGAACCTACAACAAATGTATTACCGCAGTTGCAAGTAACTGTTGCCTGATAATATTCTGGCTGAATTTCCTGTCTCATCTTTCTCACCTCACTATATGTCAATGAATCTTTCTAAATTTACTATAGTAACTACTGTCTCAAACACAGCTTTGTAATTGTAACATAGATTTTTATATGTTGCAAGATATTTTTAGGACTATATTTACAATTATATTTTTACGTATTTGCGAAGCTTACTCTTACCTCTCTGAAGTGCATTATCTGTGGATTTCTCATCTTTTCCAAGAAGTTTTGCAATCTCTGAATACTCATTTCCTTTTATATAAAGATTCATAACATCTCTTTCAAAACTGGACAAATAGGTATCAATTGCATTTTGAATATCCATTGCATTCTCCTGATCAATTATTCTCTGCTCGGGATTTTCTGCATTATGGTTTTCATATTTTGCTTCAAGAGCTTCACTTTCGCCCTCACCATCTGAATCTGCTGAATATATGGAAACATAATTATTAAGTGGCATATTCTTTTTTCTGGCAGAGCTTTCAATAGCTGTATACATCTGCCTTGAAATGCACAAATCAGCAAATGTTCTAAAGCTAGCCTCTTTACTGGCATCAAAATCTCTTATAGCTTTAAAAAGACCTATCATACCTTCCTGTATCAGATCGTCTCTGTCAGCCCCTGGAATATACATGGAAGCAGCTTTTTTTCTCACAAGATCCTTATATCGTTCCAGTATAATGTCTGTAACATTTTCTCTATCCCCGAATAAATCAGCCATCAGTTCTTCATCGGATTTCATGTTTATAACTCCTTACATATCAAATGAATATGCATTAATCCTCTGTCTGACAATCTCATACGAAAGTACTCCGGCAGCAACAGATGCATTTAAGGAATTAATTTCTCCCTGCATTGGTATAGCTGCTATCATATCACACTTTTCTTTTACAAGCCTTCCAACACCTGATCCTTCATTTCCAATAACCAGGCCAATGCTTCCCCTAAGATCAAGATCATACATAGCTGTTCCACCCATGTCAGCACAGACAAACCACATACCCTTTTCCTTTAGAGATTCTATTGTATTTGCTATGTTTGTAACCTTTACAACAGGTGTGTAATTAAGTGCTCCTGCTGATGCCTTATATACAGTAGCTGTAAGAGTTGCTGCCCTGTTCTTTGGTATGATCACTCCATGAGCTCCACAAACATTTGCAGTACGAATAATAGCACCAAGATTATGCGGATCTTCTATATTGTCAAGAATAAGAACGAATGGTTTTTCATTCCTTTTCTCAGCCAGTGCAAATATATCTTCTATCTCTGAATAGTGATATGCTGCAGCAAAAGCTATTACACCCTGATGCTTTCCCGTATCAGAAATCTGATCAAGTCTTTCTCTTGAAACATACTTTATAAGAGTGCCTTGCTTACCTGCCTCTCGTTTAATTGTAAGAACAGGTCCATCATTACATCCATCAAGTACAAAAAGCTTATCTATGGTCTTTCCGCTCTTAAAAGCTTCATGAACCGCATTTCTTCCCTCGATTTTAAGACCATCAAGATTCTCTTCTGATACACCTTCAAAATCATCTCTGCTTATTTCCTGCAACTCTTTTTCTTTTCGATCTCTTTTATAATCTCTACCGGATTTATTTTTATAATTATTGTTTCTCATCACATTCCTCAATAGCATATTTTACCAGTTCCAGCAGTCTGTCCATCTGTCCCTTAAGGTACAGATAACCACATAATGCTTCAAAGCCTGTTGCTTTTCTATAATCATTAATACTTGCATTTTTGGCGCTGGTATATGACTTGGCATTTCTACCACGTTTATATATGTCTTCTTCTTCAGGAGTAAGTCTATCCATAATCACATCAATAATAGCTGCCTGTGCAGCGGCATTGACATATTTAACCTTCATCCTGTTAAGCTGATTAGCAGGTCTGTTTGCCTGAGAAATAACATATGTCCTTATTATTATCTCATATACACTATCACCCATAAACGCAAGTGATAATGGGCTATATCCTCTGATATCAAGCTCTTTTATATCAAAAAGATTTCTAATTTTTTCTGGAAGGTTCATTTCTAATTCCTCAATTCTGCCTCAGGCCTTCTTCCACTTAACACCTTCTCTTGTATCTTCAAGAATAATTCCCATATCAAGAAGCTGATTTCTTATCTCATCAGCTCTTGCAAAGTCTTTATTCTTACGTGCAGCCTGTCTTTCCTCAATGAGCTTTTCAATTTCCTCATCCCCAAGTTCTTCTTTCCTCTCAACTATAAGACCAAGAATATCTGCAAGTGAAACTATTTCATTCTTGAGAGTTTCAAGAAATTCTCTGCTTGAATCTTCAGATACTTTACTGTTTGTATATCTTACAAGATCAAAAATAGCTGAAATGGCATCTGCAGTATTAAAATCATCATCCATTGCATTTTCAAAGTTGCGTCTGTATACAAGAGCTTCCTTAATCTGCTCTTTTTCTTCATCTGTAATCTGCGCTGCCCTGTCACCTTCAAGAAGATATGTAAGATTAGAAACGCATGTAACGATTCTTTCATAACCAGTCTTTGAGCTTTCCATAAGCTCATCACTGAAATTAAGTGGTGTTCTGTAATGTGCAGTCAGCATAAAGAATCTCAGAACCTGTCCATCATATTTTTCAGTAATGTCTCTTACTGTAAAGAAATTGCCGGCAGACTTTGACATCTTATGATTATTGATATTAAGAAAAGCGTTATGCATCCAGTAATTTGCAAAGGCTTTTCCACTGCATGCTTCAGACTGTGCTATTTCATTTTCATGATGTGGGAAAACAAGGTCCTCTCCGCCACCATGAATATCTATCTGTTCGCCAAGATATTTTTTACTCATTACAGAGCACTCAATGTGCCAGCCAGGTCTTCCATCACACCATGGAGATTTCCAAAATGGTTCACCTTCCTTTTTAGGTTTCCAAAGCACAAAGTCAAGTGGATCATCCTTCTGATCCTGACCTGATACCTTAAGCTGTCTCTCACCACTTCTGAGATCATCCAGATTTTTGTGAGAAAGCTTACCGTAATCCATGAATTTTCTTGTTCTATAATATACAGTTCCATCAACTGCAGGATAAGCATAATCTTTCTTAATAAGAGTATCAATCATATCAAGCATTCCATCAATTTCCTGAGTAGCAAGTGGATGAGTTGTGGCAGGAAGTATATTCATTGAAGCCATATCTTTCTTACACTCTTCAATATATCTTTTGGAAATTTCCTCAGAGGATACCCCCTCTTCATTGGCCTTTTTTATAATTTTATCATCGACATCAGTAAAGTTAGATACATAATTAACTTCAAGCCCTTTATATGTCATATATCTTCTTACAGTATCAAAGAAAATCATAGGTCTTGCATTACCAATATGAATGAGATTATATACAGTTGGTCCGCATACATACATTCTGACCTTTCCCGGCTCTATTGGTACAAATTCCTCTTTTTTCTTAGACATCGTATTATAAATCTGCATTTTGACCTCTTTCCTTATCCTATATTGTATATATTATTTATTTTCTCCCATGCATCCACAGCCTCCCTGTGGTTCTCCAGCCTGAAAAGTTACGTTCTTTGTATAAAGTTCAACAGGGCTTGTAAGAAGGCATATAGCCTGAGAGGAAATTCCTCTGCCTTCTCCTGTAAATCCCATTCCTTCTTCAGTTGTAGCCTTAACATTTACCTGCTGAATATCAATCTCAAGCGCATCTGCTATATTCTGTCTCATCTGATCTATATAGGGTCTCATCTTGGGAGCCTGAGCTATTATAGTTGCATCTATATTTTCTATCAAATACTTGTTTTCTACAAGCATTTCTCCAACCTTTTTAAGAAGTACCATTGAATCAGCATCCTTAAACTCCTCTGAAGTATCAGGGAAATGTTTTCCTATATCACCAAGTGCGGCTGCTCCAAGAAGAGCATCCATAATTGCATGTAACAGTACATCAGCATCTGAGTGTCCAAGAAGACCTTTTTCATAAGGTATATCAACCCCTCCAATTATAAGCTTTCTTCCTTCAACAAGCTTATGTACGTCATATCCCATTCCTATATGCATATATTTCTCCTTTATCAATTTACAAGATTTCTCAGCATATTTTCACACACAAGAAATCATACAAACAGTTCAACTATAAATACAACTACACATGAACATACCGCAACTGTAAGAAGGCTCTTATTTTTTATTGCAAGAATTATTGCTGTAATAAATCCACATGTTGATGCAATCATATTATCTGACGCATGCAAAATAGCTGGAAAAGTCATTGCTGCAAGTGTTGCATACGGCACATAATACAAGAATGATTTTATATAATTATTTTTTATCTCTGTTCTGATAAGTGTAAGTGGTATAGCCCTTATAAGATATGTAACTACTGCCATTACCAGAATATATGAATATACACTGTGCATAAAAACGTGTACTCCCGATTTTAATTATTTGTCTCTTTGATTGGTGCAATAAATGAAGCAGCTGCAGCCACAATAACAGTTACTATTATGATTCTAAATCCTGAAGAAATACTGCTAAGGACTGGTGCATAGTTAAATATAGTACTCATTACCATTGCAGATATTACTACTGCCATTACCGGTTTTTTCACCTTTGCTTCCGGTAAAATTATTGCAAGAAACATTCCATATATAGCAAGTCCTAGACAGCTTATAAGTCTCTGCGGCATTATATGACCTGCCACGGCACCCAGAAATGTTCCCATTCCCCATCCAAAGGCAGATATTGATATAAGTCCATATGAATAAAGAGGTTTTAATTCCCCCTTATATAAAGCACTTACACCAAATATCTCATCCGTAACACCATAAGCAATTCCAAGTCTTGGAAACGTTGGAAGCTTTGATGCAATCTTTTGAGAAAGTGCTGTAGACATCAGCATATATCTTAAATTTATTACAAACTGTAAAAGTGCCATCTCCGCAAAACCTGCCTGTGTTACTATAAGCTCAAGAGATGAAAACTGTCCTGCACTTGTAAGATTTGTAAGTGACATTAAAACCGCCTGAAAAACAGACAAACCAGCCTCAGTTGCCTGAATACCAAATGCAAAAGAAACTGCTATATATCCCAGACATATAGGAATAGCATCCTTGATTCCCTTTTTAAAATCGTTAAAATTTCCCATTTCATACTCTGATCATTTTTGTATGATCAGTCCATTTCTATCCCGTTTTTATTTAATATATTCGCTAATTCTGCTTTTGAAATTCCAGAAACCGCCCCCTGTACCATACGTTCAGAGCCGCCGCCCTTTATATTAATCTCATTCTGAATTTTAGTCAGAAGAGCTTTTGCATCTTTGGTATTACTTCCAATAATATATTTATAGCCGCTATTATCATCTCCACCAAAGATACCACATATTCCTTCATGCTTGTCCATAAGAGCATTTACAGTTCTTCTGATGACATTCATATCACTTTCTTCCATAAATACAATTACATCCTCTTTTTCAGAAGAAATCTCATTAACCTTAAATTCTATAAGTTCCTGATTAGCCTTTGAAAGTTTCTCTTTAAGAGAAGCTATTTCAGAATTCATTTTATCTATATTATCTCTTACTTTATCTGTACCAGTTGACATATTTACAGCTATTGCATTTAATTCATCATGTTCAAAATCCCATAGATCAAGTGCTCTGAAACCGCATAAAATACTTACTCTAACACCACCTTTATAATTAGACAGATTAACAACCTTTAAAACACCTATTTCACCAGTCTTTTTTACATGTGGTGCACAGCAGGCACATACATCATAACCTGGTATAGTTACAATCCTTACCTGCCCAAGAATCTCTTTTTTACTTCTGTAATCAATTTCTGATAATTCTTTATCATCCGGATATGAAATCTGAATATCTATATTTTCATATATTGCTTTATTAACAAGCTTTTCAACTGTCTTAATATCAATCATGGACAATGGACCATTATAATCCATGGTCACAATATCATCGCTTAAATGAAAGCCGACATTATCAAGTCCGAATTTTGAATTTACAAGACCAGAAAAAATGTGCTCACCTGAATGCTGCTGCATATTATTAAAACGATGTGTCCAGTCTATCTTTCCATGTACACTTGTGCCACATTCAAACTCTTTTGTTACTGTATGATAAATCACATCATCCTTTATCTGAACATCTAGAACTTCTATATCATCCAAAGTTCCATTATCAGGAGTCTGTCCACCTTCTTCAGGAAAAAAAACTGTTTTATCCAAAACAACGTCATATTTCCCATCTTCAAGTTTTGTACAGGATATTACTGTACCATCAAACTCTGTAGCATATGCATCTTTATCAAACAATCTCTCTGTTGCCATATAAACTCCAACTCATTTAATAAATATCCGATAATATCAAATTTCAAATTGTGGAAAAGTACCTAAGTTACAATAAAACTCCATATTATCAAAATCCAACTAAAATATAGTAGCATAAATAATAAAAATATTAAAGTTACTATTAATGAGCAAGCAAAAGGTGCCAGATTTATATTCTGACACCTTTAATAATTTATGTTATGCAGTTTGTAATGGCAGGCTCTCAAGAACCTCCATAACCCTTTCAACTACTGCTTCGTATTCTGATTCCAGTGAAAAAGCAATTTCTGTATATAAAAGCTTTTCTGCAATTCTGAGATATTTCTCATCCATAGCGGCAAACTTTTTGCCCTCTGCAGCTCTTGTCGCTTTAATCTTATGGAGCGATTTTACAAGGCTCATCATTTCTTCAGGAAGATTTCTCTTAACAACATCAGAAATAGCCGCTTCTGATTTCTTTCCTGTAGGGATTTCCATTTCTTCAATCTCTTCAATTTCATCCATGAGGTCTTTTGCATCTACACTGTCTATTACATCACGCATCTTCTCTTCAGCACCATCTACAGGCACATACAAAACACCACGCTTATCTGTAACAGGTGACATTACATAATATAATTTCTCTTTTCCCCTCTCAAGAAAAGCTGGTACAGTCATGTCCGTAACAACACACAGACCATGATTACCATATACGACATAATCTCCTTTATTTAGCATTTTACCTCCTTTTCGCCAAATTATGGCATACGCCCTAGCCCCTAATAATCATAAAAACAATTAATTTTAAAAATGTAAGCGTTTTCATGATTTTTGAGTAAAAAAACATGGTTCAGACGAGTCATGAACCACATCTAACAACGAATAAATTATAACATAATATTACAACAGACGTAATACAATTTATCGAATATTAACTTTTTCTTAAGAATTCTATAACGTTCATTTTTTTACTTTTTATCGATATAGTTGAAGTGCTCTATTCTTACCTGATTGAGCATGATCACTACCGAATTATAGTTGGTATGATGGTATTTGAAGCCTAACTTTTTTTGTAACATTCTAGATCTGTAGTTCCCATCAAAGTAAGTGCACCACACCCTTTTAAGCTTAAGGTCTTCGAAGCAGTGTTTTAGTAAAGCGCTTACAGCTTCTGCCATTAATCCCTTCCCCCAATACGGAACTCCGATCCAGAAACCTATTTCGCCTTCATCAAATGCTCTTCCTCTTATTTTATCTGCGCCCAAAGAAAGAGTTATATTCCCAACAGGACCAGGCTGGCCTTTTATAACAATCGCATACGTTTCTTTATTGTTATATACAGTTCTTATATAGGCTCTGCTATACTCCTCACTTTCATGAGGTGGCCATCCAGCTGGAATCCCAACTCTTGGATCCTTTGCATATAAATAAAGGGAAGATGCATCTGCATCTTCCCAATGTCTTAAAATCAGTCTTTCAGTTTCCACTTTACAGCTTCCTTTCAGACTAAAGAATTATAACTTGTAGTCAAAACCGGTTTTCTTGTTAAAATCGTCCAATGCCCATTTGAAAACCTTCACATAAACATCAGCTTTATATGCAGCATCTGCAACAAGATAAATATGTACTTTCCCGCTCTTTAGATCCCATTCAAAATCCGTTTTGGGATCAAGTGCAACAATATCCTTAAAAGAGCTCCCATATTCACTTCTACAAAATTCATCTCTTTCATCAAGGTCCTGCGCAGACTCAATAATCTGATTCTTCTTCTTATTAAGTAGGTCAAGTTCCTGAATTACAATATATTCTGCAATATTAAGAGAGGTTATCTCATAACCCACTGCTCTCATATCAGCAATGATCTTATCAAACTCAACATTTGTTTGGTCAAACGGATCTACTTTATTCGCTCCACATCCAAAAACCGCATCGTACAAATTCTGATTCATATTACTCCTTTCAATGATAACCATGTCCGTATACATTAAGAATATTTCACAAGAAATATACAAGGGTTATTTACCAAAAATCGTATATCAATTATTATTGTAGCATATTTTATATGAATGTTTATGCGTTTATAAAAATTTAATCTATACTATCAGCCATGGAAAAGTTTTTTGGTCTGATAGGCAGGTTCACAGGTAAGATTTATTCCAAGATTATGGAATGTGCTTTCATCTTCTGCAGAAAGAATAACAGAAGAATGCACCTCACAACCACGTAATTTATCAAGCTGTTCAAGTACCTTTGCTGCTGTCTCATCCTGTGCTGCAACTATAGTCAGTGCTATAAGAGTTTCATCTATATGCAGGTGTGGATTATGTCCCCCAAAATGATGAACCTTAAGATCCTGAATAGGTTCAATAACAGCTGGAGGAATAAGCTTAACCGGATCTTCAACTCCTGCAAGAGCTTTAAGTGCATTAAGGATCATAGCTGAAGTTGCTCCCATTAAAGTAGAAGTCTTACCGGTAATTACTCTTCCATCAGGAAGCTCGATAGCTGCTGCAGGAAGTCCCGTAACCTCTGCTTTTAAGCTTGCTGCAGCAATAACAGGTCTGTCCGCAATAGTAGTCTCTGCCTTATTCATAAGCAGTTCAAGCTTATCTATTATAGACTGTGAGCTGTTACCTTTTCTCAGCTCACATTTTTCTTTGTAATATCTTCTGATTATTTCCTGTTTAGCCGCTGCTCTTACTGCTTCATCATCAAAGATACAGTTACCTGCCATGTTAACACCCATATCTGTTGGTGAGTTATAAGGAGATTTACCAAATATCTCCTTGAACATTGTATTTAAAACAGGGAATACAGCAACATCTCTGTTATAATTAACTGTAGTCTCTCCATAAGCCTCAAGATGGAATGGATCGATCATATTAACATCATCAAGATCTGCTGTTGCTGCTTCATAAGCAAGATTAACAGGATGCTGAAGTGGAATATTCCAAATAGGGAAAGTCTCAAACTTGGCATAACCAGCCTTAATACCTCTCTTATTTTCATTGTAAAGCTGAGAAAGACATACTGCCATTTTTCCACTTCCAGGACCTGGTGCAGTTACTACAACAAGTGAATGTGTTGTTTCTATATATTCATTTTTGCCATAACCATCATCACTTATAATAAGTGGAATATTAGAAGGATAACCTGCAATTGGATAATGTCTGTAAACTTTTATTCCAAGAGCTTCAAGCTTATTCTGATACTGAATAGCGCTTTCCTGACCCTCAAATCTTGTCATTACAACACTTCCAACATAAAGTCCATAGCCTCTAAATGCATCTATAAGTCTGAGAACATCCATATCATAAGTGATTCCAAGATCTCCTCTTACCTTATTTTTCTCAATGTCTCCGGCATTAATAACAACCACTATCTCTGCATCGTCCTTAAGCTGAGTAAGCATTTTAATCTTTGAATCAGGATGAAATCCAGGTAATACTCTTGATGCGTGATAATCATCAAAAAGCTTTCCACCAAATTCCATGTACAGCTTGCCACCAAATTTTCCGATTCTTTCTCTAATCTTTTCAGACTGCATACTAATATATTTGTCGTTATCAAAACCCTGTTTAGCCATTAGTTTTCCTCTTTCAAAATAAAATCAATCAACATTAACCTAGATATTCTATCACTTTGAAAGTATCAATTCCATATTCAATTTGTTATTTATAAAAAAATAATATAAGCCTTTTTTATTTATGAAACCTCAAGCGTAACATACTCGTCACCTCTAAAAGATGGTGTTTTCATATCCGGAGCTCCCTTTCCCTTAAGACGTATTTTAGATCCCGGACGTGTTCCTTTTTTTATCTTGCATGAAACATTTCCATACAATGTCGGAAAAACAGCTTCTCCTCCATGCTCAATTATTTTATAAGGGACCCTTACGGTTGTGTATATATCATTTCCTTTTCTTTTAAATGAAAGCTCATCTCTTACTTTTATTTTAAGGAAAACATCTCCCTTACCTCCATTTCCGGAAAGATCCGCCTTACCTTTAAGTCTTATTTTTTTGCCGGAATCTATTCCTGCAGGTATCTTCACATCCAGAGTTTTCTCATGACCATTTCCATCAGAGAGAGTTATTCTTTTATTACATCCAAGCACAGCCTCACGAAGACTTATTTCAATACTTGCCTCTACATCATTATTTATTCCGGAGTTATTAAAATGATCATAATCATCCATATTTTTATAATGATTTGAATAGTCATCAAATCCAAATTCTGAAGAAGATCCAAATATAGATTTTAATATATCTTCTATATTATCCCCTTCAAAATGTATGGTTTTTCCATTTCCACCAGTACTGCTAAAATGAAAGCTTCTCCCAAATCCATTACCACCATCAAAATGAAAAGCTCTGGAAAAATCTCCATTATCAAAAGGATTTCCGCTATAACTCTGATATGCATTCTCTGCACCATCAAATCCAAAATCATCATATTCCTTACGCTTTTTAGGATCGCTTAATATCGCATAGGCTTCAGATGCCTCTTTAAATTTTTCTGCAGCTTCCTTATTCCCTGCGTTTGTGTCAGGATGATATTTTTTGGCAAGCTTTCTATATGCTTTTTTTATTTCATCAGAGGTTGCAGATTTACTGACCCCAAGTACCTCATAACAATCACGTTTTGCACCCACAGCTGCCTCCTTTCTCCATACAGGTCACATATCATCCCTAAAAAAAGGTTGGCAAGATATACTTGCCAACCTTTCCACCACATGAGAGATTATGATTTTTGTTTACTCAAGCAACTATATTAAATTATGCTCTGCGTCTTAGCTAATTTTATAAGCTGAGTATTATTTAATTTCTATCTTCTTTGCCTCTTCTTCCTTCTTTTCAAGTTCTTTCTTTGGAAGATTTACAGTAAGTACACCATTTTCATATTTAGCATCAATATCTTCAGGCTTAAGACCTGCAACACTAAATGATCTGCTATATGAAGAACTTCTTCTTTCTCTTCTGATGTATTTACCATCTTCATCCTTTTCATCCTTATTCTCATTATGGCTTGCTGAAATGGTAAGAACATCATCCTTTAAGTCTACACTAATGTCCTCTTTCTTAAATCCAGGAAGATCAGCATCCAGTTCAAAATGATCGCCTTTATCAAGTACGTCAGTCTTCATTCCGCTTGTTGTTTCAAGTGAGCTTCCATTTCCCCAGAAATCTTCAAACATTCTGTCCATTTCTTCAAAAGGATTTCTGTAATTACAAACATCATTGTTTCTCCAAATCATAGGCATCAACATAATCATCACACTTTCCGGCGTCATCGCCATTTTTATTTAGGTCGTATCCTGAAAATTCTTTTCAGGAGTATGGCTTATTAACAACGTTACTATTTGGTTTGCAAAAGAGAAAATGCATTTATTTTTTTGATTTATCATTTATTTCCTTTGCTGATTATGTTATAGCACAAATAGAACAACTATATCAATAAAGAAATTATAAACTTTTTATAAACGTTCTATAACTTATAGAACAGATGCTACAATTCTTTTCTCTATAATATCCTGTTCTAAGACAATATTATTTCTATCCATAAATTCCATAAGTCCAGGTACATCCTCAGGCTGAACCATCCACTCTGGTGAATGCGCATCACATCCTATTACAAAAGTATTTCCCATATCAGAAGCGAGTTTAAAGAATCTGTCACATGGATAATTTCTATTTGTCTCAAATCCAAGCATATTTACTTCAAGTGGTATATCATTTTCTTTTGTAAATCTGCATAATCTGGTCATTTCATTTATATAAAGGTCATCCGGGCCTGTATAATTTATAAGATCAGGATGTGCCAGATATATAAATGCTCCAGTTTTAAGTCCTTCAATAACAACATCTACATAATCTTTTACTTTTTGAATATCATCTGTAGGCGCTCCGCTGTAAAAGCCTCCAAATTCCTCTTTTACATGATGCTGACCCATAATTATATAATCTATATCTCTCTTCCTGAGTTCTACTAAAAGCTTATTCCAGCAGTTTGGATAATATTCAACTTCCAGGCCGATATAAATCTTTATATCCTTTTCATATTCCTTTGAAAGCTCTTTTATCACGCCTATATAATTATCAAGTTCATCCATTCCCATACGCATTCCTGAAACTATTCCATCAGGATAAGGCTGAGGTGTATGATCAGAAAAGCCAATTACTTTATATCCATTCTTAATTGCACTTTCTATATATTCTCTTTCACTTCCCTGTGCATGACCACACCTTGGTGTATGCATATGAAAATTTGCTTTAATCATTTCATTATTCCTTTCAAAAAACACATTACTCTCATCAACAACATAAGATTGTATCACATATAAGCACAAAAAAAATAGGAAAACAAATTTGTTTTCCTATTTTATCTAGTAGCGAGAGGGGGACTCGAACCCTCGACACCGCGGGTATGAACCGCGTGCTCTAGCCAGCTGAGCTACCTCGCCACATCCTTATTTGCTTCGGCACTTATCAGCGCCGACTAGGATAATATACACTCTTTTACCCCTTGTTGTCAACAACTTTTTCAAAAAAATTTACAAACTTTTTTTCTCACCGATAAAGCCTCTAAATACCAGGTATCAGACAACTTTATGCCTCAGCCATCTTCCACTTCTGAATCTGATAGTAAATATAAGATTTCTCATTCCCCAATCCGTAAACATACCTATCCATACACCCATTGGTCCCATGCCTATAACTCTGCATAGGAACATGCAAAGGCTTACCCTGCAAAACCACATGGAAATTGTACTCACGATCATAGGGAACCTTACATCACCAGCAGCTCTGAATCCATATGCTGTTGTAAAGGATCCCGGCCACAAAATAGGCTTAACAACTGTTATCCAGCCAAGCATATATATACAAAGCTTTGCACTCTCTTCTTCCATACCGGCAAAATATGTAACAGGTCTGGAAATAACATAAGCAAATATGCATGAAGAAAGAATTGCTATATGACTCCATGCAAGCATCTTCTTAACATAATATATCGCTTCGTCCTTTCTTCCTGCACCCATGCACTGTCCAACAATGGTCATAAGGCCGATTCCAACACCAACTCCTGCTACTCCGTTAACATTTTCAAATATATTAGTCATAGCCTGTGCTGCTATAGCCACTGTTCCCATCGTCGAAACTGTTGACTGTATTGCCAGCTTGCCAAACTGAAACATAGAATTTTCAATTCCATTTGGTATACCCATAGACAATATCTTTTTAATCTCTACTTTATCAGGACGCATCTTCATATAATGATTAACTGTAAGCATCTGTCCAGGTCTGTGAAGCATAAACAGGATAACAACTGCCGAAAAAATTCTTGAAGCAAGTGTCGCTATAGCCGCTCCTGCAACTCCCATTCCAAATCCAAAAATAAGTACTGCATTACCAATGATATTAAATGCATTGGATATAATTGCAATCGTCATTGGAAGTCTTGTATTTCCCTGTGCTCTGTATACTGCACTTCCTGCATTCGACAATGCTATCCCTGGAAATGACAGAATAGTAAAGAAAAAATATATTCCGGCATTATTCATTACTGCCATATCGACATCACCAAAAATCAGATGTAATAATTGCATCCTGAACATCATACAGATTACCATAATTACTGCTGAAATAAATGCAGAAGTCATTATTACCTGCCCTGCTGCCTTTTTGGCACTTTCAGTCCGTTTCTGTCCAATATATGTTGAACAAACTATTACTCCACCTGTTGCAAGCGCTGCAAATGCCTGCTGAACCAGAATATTAATAGAATCAACAAGTGATACTGCTGATATAGCCTCCGGGCTTACATTACTTACCATCATTGAATCCACCATTCCCATAAGTGAATTCAGTAGCTGCTCCGCTATAATAGGAATAAGCAGCCATAGTAGCTGCTTATTGCTAAACATATGGCTGCCCACATTATTTTGTTCATTATTATTTTGATAATTCATCTAATGTCTTTCCATAAGCCGGAAGGAATTCTTCTACGAAGTCCTTGACCTCTGGATAAAAAACTGTCATTTCATCAATTGATTTCTTTGTAGAATCCTTAGCAGTTCTAAATTCAGAATTTCCCGACTGTTCCTCTTCCATACATTTAATAAGTGCTGAAAGTTTATCAGCTGCCTTTACAAGCTTACGCATGTATTTCTCATTTGGATCATCCGCAGCTTTAAATATTTTTTCATATTCAGGGCGAAGATCCTCAGGAAGCTTTTCAAGAAGCCTGTCCTCAGCTATTTTTTCAACCTCTTTATATGCGCTTTTAATCTCGTCATTATAATATTTTACAGGTGTAGGCATATCTCCGGTTATTATTTCTGATGCATCATGATAAAGTCCTATAAGTGCTGCCTTTTCTGCATCAAGCTTCTTACCATATCTCACATTTCCTATAATACATAATGCATGCGCGATCATTCCCACCTCAAGGCAGTGCTCACTAAGATTTTCCGGCCTCGAATTCCGCATAAGAGCCCAGCGCTCAATATATTTCATTCTTGATAACATTGCAAAAAAGTTATGTGTTTCCATTAAGCGCCTCTTTTCTTATATATCCTTTTACTACTAACAGTTATATATCTAAACACCCGAAATTACATACGCTCTGGTGCATCAAATCCAAGAAGATCAATACCTGTCTCAAGAACTTTAAGTGTAGTATTTAAAAGAGCAATATAACCACTCTTCTTATCAGCATCAGGTTCTGAAAGAATCTTTGTGCCATGATAAAAGCTGTTAAATACATTAGCAAGTTCGTAGATATAAGCACATACTCTGTTAGGCATGAGATCCTTTGCTGCACTTTCAACGCTATCTGCAAATCTTGAAAGGGTAAGCATAAGGTTCTTTTCAATATCAGTTTCTGGATTACGAAGAAGTGCTGCCTTAGCATCTCCGCCTTCCTCACTATATTTCTTTAAAATAGACTTAATACGAACTATTGTATAAAGAATATATGGGCCTGTATCTCCTTCAAAAGAAGTAAATTTATCAACATCAAACACATAATCCTTTGATGGCTGATTTGAAAGGTCACCATATTTAATTGCAGCAATTGCCACCTTATGCGCGGTATCCTTTGCCTCTTCTTCAGATATATCAGGAGTACCTTCCTTTATACGGTTATACATTTTTTCATCAATCTCTGCAATGAGATTTTCAAGTCTTGGAACGCCACCCTGTCTTGTTTTAAATGGTTTTCCATCCTTTCCATTCATAGTACCAAAGCCTACAAAATGAAGCTCTGTCTCTGGAAGTACAAGCTTGGTCTTACGTGCACATCTGAATACCTGTGTAAAATAAAGTTCCTGTCTCTTATCAACAACATATACAAGACTGTCTGGATGATACTCCTTCATTCTGGTATCAATTGTTGCAAGATCTGTTGTATTATATAAAGATGCACCATCTGACTTTAGAATCATACATGGTGGAACTTCTTTAGTATCGGTCTCCTCAGCAACGTCTACTACAAGCGCTCCCTGACTGATCTTAGCATAATTATGGTTCTTCATGTACTCTACCATTCCAGGAATAACATCATGAACATCTGACTCACCCTTCCAAAGATCAAAAGAAACATTAAGGTTCTTATAATTCTTTTTAAGGTCAGTAACAGATACATTAAGTATATGACGCCATAAAGCTCTGTAGCCCTTATTACCATCCTGAAGAAGCTTTGTAGCTTCCATTGCCTTTGCTTTATACTCTTCATCCTCTTTAGACTTTGCACTTGCCTTAGGATAAATCTGCTCCAATTCTGAAATAGTAAATGGAGCTTCCTTTGGATACTGGCCTTTATATTCAGGATCAAAATATGGAAGATCAGGCTGCTGTTCCTTAAGCTCTGTTATAATAAGACCCATCTGAAGTCCCCAGTCCCCAAGGTGGATGTCGCCTGTTACATCATTTCCTGTATATTTAAGAATTCTCTTAAGGCTTTCTCCAATAACTGCTGAGCGAAGATGTCCTACATGAAGAGGTTTAGCAACATTAGGTCCGCCATAATCCATGATTACTTTTGGCTGATGACCTGGCTGAGTTACACCAAGTTTCTTTTCATGAAGCATTCGCACAATGTATGAACGTATGAAATCAGGACTTACCTTTATATTAAGAAAGCCTGGTTTTACTGACTCTACAGATTCAAACATTTCATTTCCTGAAAGTTTTTCCGCAACTTCATCAGCTATCATAAAAGGTGCCTTATGATACTGCTTTGCACCTGCCATTGCACCATTACACTGATATTCGCAAAGATCAGGGCGATTAGAAATTGTAACTTTTCCCAAAGCACTGTCATAACCAGCTGCTTCAAATGCTCCTGATACTTCTTTTGATATTAATTCTAATATTTTTTCCACGATATAACCTCACATTTATTATCACATACAAACTTAAATCAGTTTACAAAAGATTATTTGTTTTTGCAACAAGAACCACTTAAAAAGAACTTGCTGTTGCATTATCATATTTTCTACTCTTACATTTTGGATAAGCAGACTTATCAAATCTATGATTTTTAGTCATATATTTTGATGACTTAAGGAAATAATTATAGTTAATTGATGTATTTTTATTACTACCATTTACTATAGGATCATCCCAGGTAACATCTACATGATACCATTGTTTTCCAAGCTGTACCATATTCCAGGCATGACCTCCTCCATTTCCGGTTCCAACAACCATCACACATGGAATTCCATAGGCGTCCATTAGCTTTTTATAAGCAAGTGCATATCCCTGACACACACTTTTATGTTTTAAAAGGGCTCCTTCAGCAGTATATGAAATTCTTGGAATAGTTCCCTTTTGATAATTTTTATAATCATAACAAACATTTTCTATAAGCCAGTTATGAGCTTCTTTGGCCTTTTCAAGCCTGGTCATTCCTTTTGAAAACTTCATTTTCTTAATCTGAGCTACTCTGTTATCTACTGTTGCTTCAGATATTTTTACAGTGTATTTATAACTGTTTCCATCTGATGTTGTAACAGTTACCACTGCCTTACCTGCCTTTTTAGCTTTTATCTGTCCATCAGAATTTTTCACCTGCACAACTGAAGGTTTACTACTTGTTATGGAAGTTACGTCTGATAGATTATTAAGTAAAACATTTGTAAATGTATCTCCCTTAAGTAGTGAAACCTTAGGTTTATAAAACTGAGTATTCTCTGTAGTAACAAATTTTATACCAAAAGTCTCAGCATATTTTTCAGCGTTAGAACCAGATGGTCCAACAAAATTTGTAAGATTATCGCAATCATATATAGCAAAATCATCAAACGTAGTATCACTACCTTCAAAAACAACATATCTAAGATTATCCATGCTGTATAAGCCTGACGTTCCAATATATTTTAAAGTTGCAGGTATGCGAAGAACCTGAATTGTATCATTAGCTGTTGAAAAGCTTACATAATCAAGAGATGTAATTTCTGCAGGAATTGATACATCAGTTTCTGTACCTTTATATTCATAGAATACATTAGTTCCATACTCTGTCTTAAACCAGTTTGCTGCGATCTCTGTTTTATTAGTGGTATATGACGCCTTTGAATAAAAACTATGCGGCATCGTTCCAACCATTAATATAAGGCTGATTATCAAACAAACCTTTTTTATTATATACTTTCCGTTATTCATTTACTTTCCTCCCCATATAACCAATAAAAAAATCAGCAAATTGTTTCCATTCCAGTCTTAAGAACCTTCATTCCAAGACTCTCATAAAACTTTTTGGCACTCTGATTAAGTTCCCATACATTTAATGTAACATTATAATAGCCATTTTCTCTTGCATATGAAAGGACATAGTCATATAAACTTCTTCCAATATGCTGTCCTCTAATCTTTTCATCTACGCAAAGATCATCAATATAAAGAGTTTTTATATCAGTAAGCATATTATCATTTAGATGTTGTTGAGAAATACAAAAAGCATATCCCATAACCTTGTCATCATCATCTGTTGCAACAAATATTGGTCTTTCTTCATTTTTAAAAAGTTCAAGAAGTTCTGCATCTGAATATTTTCTTCCAATATTAAATATATCAGGTCTTCCATTATGATGTACGAGATTAACCTGATCCAGCAAATCCTTTACTTTTTCTAAATCTTTGTCCATTACTTTTCTGATATTCATATTTAAGTCCTCTCTGGATTTTTATTTATATAACTAATATTTAAAAATCAATTTTGTTTTAACTGTTCTTCCAATTGTTTTTCCTGCTTTTGTTTTTCTCTCTCTGCCTTTGAGAAAGCACAACCACAAAAATCCTGCCTATATAAGCCAAATTTATGAGAAAGTTCTATCGAACGCTTATATCCATTTTTCTTTTTAAAATCTGATGGAAGAAATTTTACACCATATTTTTCTCCCATTTTCTGTCCAATTAAATTTAGTCTGTCAGCATCTTTCATCGGACTAATGGTAAGCGTAGTAGTAAAATAGTCATAACCCTTTTCTTTTGCAATCCGAGCAGACTCCTCAAGCCTTAATTCAAAACATTTTGTGCATCTTTCACCACCTTCAGGGCATGACTCGAGTCCTTTAATTGCATTTATATAATCTGATGGATTATATATTCCTTCAAGAAGTTCAATCATCCTGGCGTTTTCATCTGAATTCATTCCCTCAAAATCCTGTTCTTCTACCTGTCTGTTATATTCACCTATAAGCCTTTCAGCTTCCGCTACTCTCTTATGATATTCATCTGCCATTGTAATATTAGGGTTGTAATAAAATAATGTTATATCAAAATACTCTCTTAAATATTCAAGGCAGTATGAAGAACATGGAGCGCAACAGGCATGCAGTAATATTCTCGGATGCTCTCCTCTGACTTTAAAATCATCTATAAGCTGTTCAAGCTGTTTTGCATAATTACCTTTTGATGACATTTATATATCCATTTCTATCTTTATAATATTATCTATAATTTTAATTTCTTTGAACAAAAATATGTTTACGTTTTCCTTAAAATTTTACTTATCTTTATATCCTGTGTCAAATAAAGCTCTGCCATCTGAATTATCATTTCATAAACTGAAATAAATTCAAATGACAGAGCCTTATCTACGGACATTATAATTTATTTGATTTTCATAAATTCATAAGCATGTACTGCAAATTGTGCAGGTCCTGGAAGAAACATATCAGCTGCAGCTTCAAGGCATATCTGTTTTCTAAGCTTATTTCTAAACTCTTTATCAATGCCCCTTTCATGATACTCTTTATAAGTAATTGGCTTTCTTTTTTCTTCAAAAGACTTATCACAAATATCAGAAATACTAATCTCAGAAAGTGTTTCTAATACATTTTCTTTGCCTTTGCCCTTAAAAGAAATCGTTGCTCCTCCAACTCCTCTGTACATTTTAACTGCATCTACACCATCTACTGCCATAAGTTTTCTCTCAATAAATGATGACGTCTCAAAGTCAAGATTTTTCATTTCAAATCTTACTCTTACACTATTATCAGTTTCATGCTTAATACAATAATTCATATATAAAAATCCTTTATAGTTATAAAAGCTCTAATGTGTTATCCACATTTACTATCAAAAAACGTTGTTTTGTCCACATTTAAGAATCAAATTCTGGCAATATCAATGATTTCAAGATTTTCCTCTGAATTTGCATTTTCAAGACTGCTTACAAGAGCTCTTGCAGTATCAAGTGCAGTGATAACATTGACACCTGTTTCAATAGCAGTTCTACGAATAAGGAAACCATCTCTGCTCTTATCTCTTCCCTGCGTAGGAGTATCGATAACAAGATCGATCTTATGTCCAAGAATAAGGTCAATAACAGTAGGAGATTCCTGACTGATACGATTGACTCTTCTTGCCTTAACTCCGTTTTCATTAAGAGTTTCAGCCGTAGAACGAGTTGCATAGATTATATATCCAAGCTTCTCATATCTTCTTGCAATCTCAATAACCTCACCCTTATCAGCATCCTTAACAGTAATGATCATCTGTTTATATTTAGGAAGGCTGATTCCAGCTCCAAGGAATGCTTTATAAAGAGCTTCATTAAAGTTTGTGCTAATACCAAGACACTCACCTGTTGACTTCATCTCTGGTCCAAGGCTTATCTCAGCTCCTCTGATCTTCTCAAATGAGAATACAGGCATCTTTATAGCAATATGTGAAGCCTCTGGTTGAAGTCCCGGAGTATATCCCAGTTCCTTAAGCTTCTTACCCATCATTACCTGTGCAGCCAGATCAACAATCGGAATACCAGTAACCTTACTAATATAAGGAACTGTACGTGATGATCTTGGATTTGCCTCTATAATGTATACTTCATCCTTAACAGCAATAAACTGAACATTTATAAGTCCAATTACATGAAGCGCTTTTGCAAGTCTTCTTGTATATTCAGCAATCTTTTCCTTACATGCCTGTGAAAGACTCTGTGCAGGATATACTGAAATTGAATCTCCAGAGTGAATACCAGAACGTTCAATATGTTCCATAATACCCGGGATAACGATATCCTCTCCATCACAAACAGCATCAACTTCTGTTTCTGTTCCCTGAAGATATTTATCTACAAGAATCGGATGATCCTGTGAATATCTATTAATGATATTCATAAATTCTTCAATTTCCTGGTCAGAAATAGCTATCTGCATACCCTGTCCACCAAGAACATATGAAGGACGAACAAGAACAGGATAACCTATTCTGTTAGCAGCTTCTTTGGCTTCTTCTGCTGTATATACAGTAGCACCCTCAGCTCTTGCAATTCCTGTCTCTTCAAGAATCTTATCAAAGAGTTCTCTATCCTCAGCAGCATCAACATCTGCTGCATCTGTACCATATATCTTTACACCCATTTTCATAAGATCCTGAGTGAGCTTGATTGCAGTCTGTCCACCAAACTGTACAACTGCTCCATCTGGCTTTTCAAGTCTTACGATATTTTCAACATCCTCAGGTGTAAGTGGCTCAAAATAAAGCTTATCAGCTATATCAAAGTCAGTACTTACAGTTTCAGGGTTATTATTTATAATAATTGTTTCATATCCTGCCTTTGAAAATGCCCATGTTGCATGAACTGAACAATAGTCAAATTCAATACCCTGACCAATTCTTATAGGTCCTGAACCAAGTACAAGAATTTTCTTTTTACCTGAATTTGCACTAAGTGCAGCTTCATCCTCTGAATCAGGTCCATTATATACAGAATAGTAATATGGTGTTGCAGCCTCAAATTCTGCAGCACATGTATCAACAATCTTGAAAGAAGCAGTGATATTATTATCAAGACGAAGCTTTTTAACTTCTTCTTCAGTCTTTCCTGTAAGTCTCGCAATTACATTATCAGGATATTCCATACGTTTTGCTTCAAGAAGTTTTTCTACAGTAAGCTCACCCTTCTTAAGTGAAAGTTCTACCTGAACAAGATTATTGATCTTATCTATAAACCAGTCATCAATCATAGTGATATGATGAATCATCTGGTATGGATAATTTCTTCTGAGTGCTTCTGCAATTACCCATATTCTCTGATCATCAACTTTATAAAGTCTCTCAGTCAGTTCCTCATCAGAAAGATTACTGAAATCATAACTTGTAAGACAGTCAACATGCTGTTCAAGTGAACGTATTGCTTTCATCATTGCACCTTCAAAATTAGTGCAGATACTCATTACTTCACCTGTAGCCTTCATCTGTGTTGTAAGTGTTCTCTTTGCAGTAATAAACTTATCAAATGGAAGTCTTGGGAACTTAACAACGCAGTAATCAAGTGTAGGCTCAAAGCTGGCAAATGTCTTTCCTGTAATTGCATTCTTTATTTCATCAAGTGTATAACCAAGAGCAATCTTAGCTGCAACTTTGGCAATTGGGTAACCTGTAGCCTTTGAAGCAAGCGCTGATGAACGGCTAACTCTTGGGTTAACTTCGATTACACAATATTCAAAACTTGTTGGATGAAGTGCAAACTGAACATTACATCCACCAGTTATCTGAAGTTCATCAATAATATTAAGAGCTGCACTACGAAGCATCTGATACTCTTTATCTGAAAGTGTCTGAGATGGTGCTACTACAATACTGTCACCTGTATGTACACCAACAGGATCAATATTTTCCATATTGCAAACTGTAATACAGTTACCTGCACTATCACGCATTACTTCGTATTCAATCTCTTTCCATCCTGAGATACAACGCTCAACAAGAACTTCTGTAGCTCTTGAAAGTCTGAGACCATTTGCGAGAATATCTTCAAGTTCAACCTGGTTATGAGCTATTCCACCGCCACTTCCACCAAGTGTATAAGCAGGTCGAAGAACTACAGGATAACCAATCTTATTTGCAAAATCTATTCCCGCCTGAAGATCATGTACTACAAGAGATGCTGCACATGGCTCTCCAATCTTTTCCATAGTATCCTTAAATTCCTGACGATCTTCAGCCTTCTTAATAGTTTCAGCTGTTGTACCAAGAAGCTTTACACCATGTTTTTCAAGAAATCCTGATTCTGCAAGCTCCATACCAAGATTAAGTCCTGCCTGACCTCCAAGTGTTGGAAGTACACTGTCAGGTTTTTCTTTTTCAATTATCTGTTCAAGAACCTTTACAGTAAGAGGCTCAATATAAACCTCATCCGCAATATCCTTATCCGTCATAATGGTTGCAGGGTTTGAATTAACAAGAACAACCTCTACACCCTCTTCTTTTAGAGAACGGCATGCCTGTGTACCTGCATAGTCGAACTCTGCTGCCTGTCCAATTACAATAGGACCGGAACCTATAACAAGAACTTTTTTTACATCTTTATTCTTAGGCATTTTTGCCACCTCTCATCATGTTAATAAATCTATCAAATAGGAAACTTGTGTCCTGTGGACCAGGGCAGGCCTCAGGATGGAACTGTACTGTAAATATGTTTTTGCCAACATATGAAAGTCCTTCGTTAGTACCATCATTTACATTGACAAAAGCAGGAACTGCAATCTTATCATCAAGATTATCCATATCTACAACATATCCATGGTTCTGAGAAGAAATATATACTCTTCCTGTTTTAAGATCCTTTACAGGATGATTTCCTCCTCTATGACCATACTTCATCTTAAATGTATCTGCTCCTGTAGCAAGTGCCATAAGCTGATGTCCAAGGCAAATTGCAAATATTGGAACATTGCTGTCATAAAGCTTTTTAACTTCCTTTATAACCCCTGTACATTCCTTTGGATCTCCAGGTCCGTTAGAAAGCATAATTCCATCAGGATTATCAGAAAGAATTTCCTCAGCTGTAGTATTCTGAGGATATACAGTTACTTCACAACCTCTTGCAACGAGTGAAGCCGCAATATTTCTCTTAGCTCCAACATCAAGAAGTGCAACCTTTAAGCCTTTGCCATTAAGCTCCTTTACAATACTTGGTCTCTTCTCTCTCTTTGTATGGTCCCCTGCTTTATCTTCTTTATAGTCATCAGCATTAAATACTGCGCTTCCAGAAATCGGTCCATTCTCTTCAAGTGATGTAACACCATCAAAATGTATCTTCTCTTTTGTGCTGACCTTCTCTACAACTTTACCAGTGGTATAAGCTTTAAGCTTTGGAATAATCTCATCTAAATTATAATTTTCATTAGTAGTAATCATTCCGTTCATTGTTCCTTTTTCTCTTAGAACACGAACAAGCGCTCTTGTATCAATTCCTTCAATTCCAGGAACATCATATTTTACAAGAAAATCCTGTAAAGTCATATCACATCTAAAATTGGATGCAAGCTTTGAAAGCTCTCTGATAATTACACCATCCAACCATGGTCTGTCTGATTCCATATCGTCAATACATACACCATAATTACCTATAAGAGGATATGTCATACATACAGCCTGTCCGGCATATGAAGGGTCTGTAAATACTTCTGTATATCCGGCCATTGATGTGTTGAAAACAATTTCACTGATAATTTCTTTTACGGCGCCTATGTGATTCCCCTCAAAAACGCTACCATCCTCCAGTATCAAAAACGCTCTCATTCCTACCTCCAAAATCTTATACTGCGTAATTGTTTATTATAATCGTATCTAAAGCCATAAAGCCGGTTGAAAGCAACCCGTTTTATGGCTTTTATTATTAGATTATTTATTACATGAAATAGCGAACACCTGACTCAAATATCTTAAGATCCTGTTCTCCATAGATATTGATAGCCACACCATCTCCTCTTCTCTCTGAATGAGCCATCTTACCAAGGCAACGTCCATCAGGTGATGTAATACCTTCAACAGACATATATGAGCCATTAATATTCCATTCATCATCCATTGAAACAGCGCCTTCATTATTACAGTACTGAGTTGCAACCTGTCCATTATCAAACAGACTCTGAAGTACTTCAGCAGGTGCAACAAATCTTCCTTCTCCATGAGAAGCAGGGTTTGTATATACACCACCAAGTTCTGCTCCCGCAAGCCATGGTGACTTGTTTGAAACAACCTTGATATATGCCATCTTGGAAATATGTCTTCCAATTGTATTATATGTAAGAGTTGGTGACATGCTGTTCTGACCTGTAATTTCTCCATTAGGTACAAGTCCAAGCTTGATCATAGCCTGGAAACCATTACAGATACCAAGTGCAAGACCATCTCTATTTGAAAGAAGATCATTTACTGCATTCTTAATCTCTTCATTCTGGAATGCTGTTGCAAAGAACTTAGCACTTCCATCAGGCTCATCACCAGCTGAGAATCCACCTGGGAACATTATTATCTGTGCCTGTGAAATAGCCTGCTTAAATTCTTTTACTGAATCCTCAATATCCTTAGCATCTCTGTTTCTGAAAATCTTTGTAACTACATTTGCACCAGCATTTTCAAAAGCATGTGCACTATCATACTCACAGTTTGTTCCAGGGAATACAGGAATAAATACTGTTGGCTTTGCTACCTTGTTCTTGCATACATAAACACTGTCTGCCTTGTATAGCTTGCTTTCAACTTCACTCTTATCATCAGATACAGTTGTCTTAAATACCTTTTCAAGTTTTTCCTTCCAGCTGTCAAGAAGCTCTGTTCCGCTAATCTTAACATCCTTGTATGTAAATTCAAAGCTGTCAGTAACTTCACCAACAACTCTTCCGCCTGCAGCAAGTGCTTTTCCAAGATTTGCAGTATCAACTTCTGCAACGATATTACCCATTCCATTTGTGAAGTATTCTTTTGCATCTATTGAAGATTCAAGGATTACACCCTTTTCATTACCAAATGCCATCTTTGAAACAGCTGCAGCAATACCATAGCTGTCAAGTGCATAAGCTGAAACAATTGTCTTATCTCTCATAAGATCAATTATTCTGCTGTAAAGTTCCATAACCTTCTCATATACTGGAAGATCATATTCATCCTTTGTAATCTTAAATTCTACAAGCTTATTTCCTGCTTTCTTAAGTTCAGATGTTACAATATCAGACTGCTTTGCAATATCTACAGCAAAAGAAACAAGTGTTGGAGGAACGTTTATTTCATTAAATGTTCCTGACATTGAATCCTTACCACCTATAGATGCAATTCCAAATCCAAGCTGTGCATCATAAGAACCAAGAAGAGCTGTGAAAGGATCACTCCATCTTTCAGGATCTTCAGACATACGTTTAAAGTATTCCTGGAATGTGAAATGAAGTTTCTTATAATCACCGCCACCTGCAACTATTCTTGCAACTGATTCTGTTACAGCATAAACTGCACCATGATATGGACTCCAGCTTGAAATATAAGGATCAAATCCATAAGCCATCATTGTAACTGTATCTGTCTTACCCTTAAGTACAGGAAGTTTTGCGACCATCTGCTGCTGTTCAGTAAGCTGATATTTTCCGCCATAAGGCATAAGTGTTGAACCAGCACCAATTGAAGAGTCAAACATTTCAACAAGGCCCTTCTGTGAACATACATTAAGGTCTGACATTTCAGATACCCATGCCGCTTTAATATCACCAGCTTCAAGTGCTTTCTCAGCATCCTTTGAAGCAATCTTATCAAAATAATTATCTTCCTTTGAAGGAATATTAACCTTAACTGTTGTCTCCTGATGAGCACCATTTGTATCAAGGAAAGATCTCTTAACATTAACGATCTTCTTTCCTCTCCAGTTAAGTACAAGTCTTGGTTCTTCAGTAACAACTGCAACCTTAACAGCTTCAAGGTTTTCTTCTGCAGCATATTCAAGGAACTGATCGACATTCTTAGGATCAACAACTACTGCCATTCTCTCCTGAGACTCTGAAATAGCAAGTTCTGTTCCATCAAGACCTGCATATTTCTTTGGTACAAGGTCAAGATTTATATCAAGTCCATCAGCAAGTTCTCCAATAGCTACTGAAACGCCGCCTGCACCAAAGTCATTACACTTCTTGATAAGTTCACTTACTTCAGGTCTTCTAAAGAGTCTCTGAAGCTTACGCTCTGTAGGAGCATTACCCTTCTGAACTTCTGCACCACAAGTTGTAAGTGATGAACTTGTATGAGCCTTAGATGAACCTGTAGCTCCACCGCAGCCATCTCTACCTGTACGTCCGCCAAGAAGTACAATAATATCTCCAGGATCAGAACTTTCTCTGATTACATGCTCCTGTGGAGCAGCACCCATAACTGCACCAATCTCCATACGTTTTGCAACGTAATTAGGATGATATACTTCTTTTACATATCCTGTAGCAAGACCAATCTGATTACCATAAGATGAATATCCTGAAGCAGCACCACGAACAAGTCTCTTCTGTGAAAGCTTTCCTTTAAGTGTTTCTGATACAGGAACTGTAGGATCAGCTGCACCGGTAACACGCATAGCCTGATATACATATCCTCTTCCTGAAAGCGGATCTCTGATAGCACCGCCAAGACATGTTGCAGCACCACCAAAAGGCTCTATTTCTGTAGGATGGTTATGTGTTTCATTCTTGAAGAATACAAGCCAGTTCTCAGTAACCTTTCCCTGTCCATAATCTACTTCAACAGGAACAACTACTGTACATGCATTGTTCTCTTCTGATTTTTCCATATCTGTAAGCTTTCCATCTGCTTTGAGTTTTTTCATACCCATAAGTGCAAGATCCATCAGACAGATAAACTTTTCTTTTTTCTTGTCAGGATCAGCATATACTTCATCTCTTGAAATAAGATATCTGTTATATGTATCCTCAATAGGTTTCTTGTAGAAGCCTTCGCCAAAAGTAATATCCTTAAGCTCTGTACCAAATGTTGTATGACGGCAGTGATCTGACCAGTAGGTATCAAATACCCTTATTTCTGTCATTGTAGGATCTCTGTGCTCATCTGATACAAAATAATTCTGTATCCACTTGAAATCATTGAAGGTCATAGCAAGACCAAGTGAATCATAGAGCTTTCTAAGTTCCTCTTCAGGCATATCCTTAAAACCATCAAGAACCTTAACATCTTCAGGTTCATCATAGTTCTCTACAAGTGTTTCGGGTTTATCTAATGAGCAAAGTCTTGAATCTACAGGGTTCATTGTGTAGTCTTCAATCTTTGAAAGCTCATCTTCTGTAATATCACCTATGAGCATATAAGTAACAGCACTCTTAACGATTGGATCCTCATCCCCTTTGATAAATCTAATACACTGTGCTGCTGAATCAGCTCTCTGATCGAACTGTCCCGGAAGAGCTTCAATGCTAAATACCTTAGCGCCTTCAGGTATATCTATATTCTCATGATATAAAATATCTACAGGTGGTTCTGAGAAAACTGTAGTGCAAGCTTTTTCAAATACTTCATCAGAAACATTTTCGACATCATATCTGATAAAGATCCTTACCTCCTGCACGCTTTTAATTCCAAGATAGCTCTTGATCTCATGTCTGAGTTCCTTAGCTTTTCCGGCAAAAGGTGCCTTTTTTTCAACATAAACTCTTCTTACGCTCATAATATCTCCTTTGCTTTCTCCTTGCTTTATATGCCTGGATATTCAAATATCCTGAATATCCTAAAAAAAAGGCACTTCAACAATTAATAGAAGTACCTTTAAATAACATTAATATTCAGCTTCATAGGGAACTAACCCCTTTAAAACATACATCAATTCGCGATCTATCATTTCTTCTGTAATTCCCATCGTACTACTTGTCACTTTCAAACCCTCGATTACATACATTAAATTGCGAGCACATCCCATTGGATCTTCGCAATAAAACTCTTCACTTTCCATTCCATTTTCGATAAGCCTCTCAACAATTCTGACTGCTGTCTCAAATTGTGTTCTTATAGGATTATCAGCCGGAGAAACTCTGTTCTCTGAAAAATACTCATAAGTGGCAAATGTCAAATTATTCTTTTTCTTAAGAATTGTCTTCTTTTGCTCTTTCAAAAAAAGTGCCAGCATATCTCCTGCAGATGCATCATTTTTAAGTGCTCTGTCAATTGCCTCATCGTCATCCTCATCAACTTCAGAATTAAGAACAGCCATGAATATCTCTGCTGTGCTTCCAAAGTAGAGATAAAGACCTCCCCTGCTGATATCGCAGGCATCAACTATATCTTTCATAGTTACTGTCTTATATCCCTTTGAGGCAAATACCTCTCTGGCCTTTTCTATGATATATTTTCGCTTCTGAGCAGATTTCGTAGTATCTCCCATATCACCCCTCAAGTTACATATCGTAACCAAATATATCTTAAATATATTACCCAAAAAAATCTCTGTAAACAAGTGTTAGTATGAATTTTTTTTAATTTTGTTTAAAATGTCAATACTATATGGATTTAGCTCCATTTTTTTATCAGTTCTTGCATTTTTGAAATAAGTTTGTAATACACGCCGTTATTAACACCCTGTGCCCATACGCCGCCTTTTGTTCTGCCTTCGATAATATATTTTGACAATATACCTGCAAGATCATCCATATCCTTTATCTCAGCATCGTCAATAAACATAAGTTCATCCTTGGGCGTCTGAATTCTGTTTCTACTGTATACATAAACATAATTTCTATCAATCATTTTAGTATTTTCTGCATGCTTAACAAAATCCATAAGCGTTGCATCATATACAGGAAATGGCATTGAATGAGCTATATCACTATTGTTATATGTCTGTGAAACCTGCGCATTAACATGCATTTCAAAATAATTCAGATAAGGCACCAGACTCATTACATCCTGTGTATATCTTTCTAAAATATCAGGAACACTATTCTCACGAATCTCTTCATTTTCCATAGCCTCATCTCCTTTCAGACAAATCTGTTATAATTAACAGCTGTGTGTAAATTATAACAATTTAACGTTAAAAAGTACAGTTTACTATCATTGCTTTTTGAGTTAAACTAATTGGTATGAAAAAATTTTTTTATTATTTATGGATGTATATAAAACAGACACTGCGCGTTGTTTTAAAGCCAATGTCTTTCATACCGGCAATCATAATGATGTGTCTTATATTTAACTTTTCTGAGATGGATGCAGACCAAAGCGGCTCATTGTCCTATACAGTTGGTGTAAAGGTATATTCAGTTGCAAATGATGCACTTGATAAAGGCTGGAGCCTTCAGCAAATATCTATAATGTCGCAAAATTCACAGTTTTACATAAGAAAGGCTGCGCATATTACAGAATATTTTCTTCTTGCTGTATCAGTTGCTTTTCCTTTATATGTTTATGGCCTAAGAGGTTTCTGGCTTGTTCTTGTAGCCGGAGCAGTCTGTGTGGGTTATGCCGGACTCGATGAATATCATCAGTCCTTTATCTCAGGAAGATCCCCATCCAAAAGAGATGTTGCCATTGACAGTATTGGAATCTTTGCCGGAATAATAGTAACAAGAATAGTTGGATGGACAGGCAGAATGACAATATTTAAGCCGTTAAGCAATTCTTCTGACAAAATAAAGAAAAAAGGGAAAAGGAAATATTCACATACATAAAAAAGCACCCCGAAACTGGCTATTGCTTTAATCACAAGCAGAATCCAATTTCGGGGATTTTTTATAGCAAAACTTTTTCTCCCTCAAGATATATTGTGCTTTCTGAATTATATTTATTGCATAATTCTTTATAGGTCTTTTTTATCTTTTCCGGAGTATCATTATAATTATTTAAAAAAATCCCATCCACTCCGGCTGACATTGCACTTCCAATATCACTAAAAAGATCATTTCCTATCATTACACTCTCGGCTTTATTCATGTTGTATTCCAGAATAAGGCTTTCAATAAATTCCGGTTGAGGTTTCTTCATCCCTTTTAAAGAGGATATATATATGCCATCAAAAAATCCAGTAATTCCACAGCTATCCATTTCAGGAAGTGTAAATAAATGCTGGGCATTTGAAAGAAGATAGATCTTTTTCCCATCGTCCTTCAGTCTTTGAAGCAGTTCTATTGTATATGGATAAACCTCCAGCTTTGTTCTTGAAAATTTTCTAAAAGAGGCTGCAATATTCTGTACAAGTCTGCTGTTTTGAAGAACTTCAATATCCTCTTTTTTCGCCTCCGGAAAGTCTTTTTTTAATAACCTTGCAAATACTGTTTCTAACTTTATCTCCGGATATTTGTAGCCCTTTTCAAGGGTTATCTTCTGTTCCTCTTCCTTTACAAGCTGAATATATTTTTCTCTTAATTCACCTGGCTTATAAAGTGCTCCATTTTCCGCATAGATATCCGCAATCTGCTTCCAGAATTTCTTTTTTGTTTCATCTGTATGTATATCTATAAGTGTTCCATACAAATCAAATATATAATTCTTATATTCTTTATTCATTACTAAATCCCTCATTTTTATAGGCCACAGTAAAATCAGAACTTCTTTTTCTAAAATTATCAGTCAGTGGCAAGAACAGCCATAGCCTTAGAAGGAAGTGTAAGCTTATTCTCATCAAGAGTCACCTCACCCTCAGATGTAATCAGAACCGCTCCAAGACCACATCCTTCTCCTTCACTTCCTGTAAGGTCAACTTCTGCAGTATCATCCAAAGTATTTAAAATAATATATACAAAAGACTCGTTTCCATCCTCATCAGTGTAGGTTTTCTTTATTGCAAGAATATCATCATCGCAGAGTCCATCCATAATACTGACCTTTCCTCGTGCAATTTCAGGATACATATTTCTTATTCTTATAGCTTCTTTATAATAATTAAAAATAGAATATGGATCATCTGCCTGTGATTCATAGCTTCCATATGTCATTTCTATATCATCCATAGCATCAGGGCCGTCACACATTCCTTCATCATTTTCTCCCCACTGCATAGGAGCCCTATAGTTTTCATCTTTGCCAGAACCCTTCATTCCAAGTTCTTCTCCATAATATACGAATGCATTTCCGCTCATCATAAGATTAAGTGCTCCTGCAAGCTTTGTACATTCCATTGCATCTGGGCCATTATAAAAGCCTGCGCTTCTTGCCATATCATGGTTTGTATAAAAAGGTGCATCTATATAATTTTCATTATATGAAGAAAACAGTTCATCAATATCAATAAGTGACCTGGCAAAATTAAGTGCAGAATATTTACCCCTTGCAAGCTTGGCTATCTTTCCTTCACTACCTGTATAGTCAAAGTTGAACATACTGTCAATTCCGCTCTCATAATACTTTGAAAAAGTCTTTATATTATCCCAGCCTTCTGCAACAACATATACATCAGGATCAATCTCTCTTGCCATATCTACAAACCATTTAAGAGTTTCTATATTCTGTGTATCATTATCTGTATAGTATGAAGTCACTGCATCCATTCTAAAGCCATCAACACCTCTGTCTGTCCAAAAGGCTACTATATCTTTAAATTCTTCTTTTACATCTTCATTATCAAGATTAAAATCAGGCATTCCTGACCAGAATCTTGCTTCATAATACCAGTCAGTTCCTGCGAGCTTTTCATAGCCTGTCTGGGATTCCTTTGTAAAATTATAATAATCTACGTAAGGACATACAGATGCATCAGGTTCTTCGCCATCTTCTAATCCCCTTAAATACTCTGCTGCCTCTATAAACCATGGATGCTGGTCAGAAGAATGATTCATAACCATATCCATGATTACATTAATTCCCCTTTTATGACACTCCTCAATAAGTCTGTCAAAATCTTCAAGTGATCCATATTCCGGATCAATATCCATATAATCTGTAACATCATATTTATGATAAGTAGTAGATGGACATACCGGCATAAGCCATATTTCATTAAAACCAAGATCAGTATTTGTAGAATCATCCCCATCATTAATATAATCAAGTTTTGAAATAAGTCCCTCAATATCTCCTATTCCATCACCATCACTATCGCAAAATGAATATACAAATACTTCATAGCAGGTTCTGTATTTGTCATCAATTACATTTAGCTCTGCAACATCATTTATTTCCTGCATCTGAGACAGCTTATTTTCGGATTCTGTTATACCAGTATCCTGTGAATTCCCAAAATCACTTCCATCAGCTTCTTCATTTTGTTGATTATCAGTACTTACTCCTGCATCTTTCTCAATATGCTGATCCTCTTCACTGCTCTTTTCTGTTGTCTGCTCTTTTCCACACGCAGCCATCATAAAAACTGCCGCAATTGCAATAAGTAACGTATTCTTCTTTTTCATAGCCCCTTCTTTCCAAATAACTCCCTTTTTATTTGATTAAAAATACCTAAATACACTATACATCATTACCGGAAACGTTTCCATAAAATAATATAATTTTTTTTAAAAAATGTATTGCTAAACTAAAACTAACTATGCTATAATACAACTCGTTGAGCAGACAGAGGGGACTCATACAATGGCTAGTATGACGGTCTCCAAAACCGTTCATGGGAGTTCGAATCTCTCGTCCCCTGTCAAGCGTAGATCCACAATTTGGATTTACGCTTTTTTTGTACCTGTAAATACTTTAAATATGATAGATAAAGGATTTTTATGTTTAATTTAATCGACAAGCTAATAAATCACCATAATATATTTGTAAAAATAATTGGTATAATCCTTTATTTTTTTCTAATCATATCAATATATGCGGTTTTATTTGTTGCTATAGGAGTAATTGTGGGAGTCTCTATTTATTATTTAGATGAAAGATTTCACAATTCTACACTTACACTTGTTGCTTCTCTGATTCTATTTTTTGCACTGATAATACTTTTTGTATATTTTCTGACCAATACTCCCTTCGCCAGATTAAAACATAAAATCCGTACCATAAGAAGACTTTCCGATTCTGACAAATCCCCTATATATCAGATGACACCACATTTTGGAAAACTATTTGGCGAAAAACAGATAAACGATTTTATCAAAAACGAGACCTTTCATAAATATATATACAGGGATGGCAGCAGATCAAAAAATATAAAAATCAGCGAAAGCGGTAACTGGCTGCTCATTATGGATACCTATCTCCCTCTTGATTTCATATGCGGAATAACATATTCCTCTGAAATAAATACCATAGATGGTTCAACTATAAAAATCTTTCCAAATGACGGCTATATACCCGATGATGCACATTCTGATCTAAAAAAGTTTTTTAAAGAACGTGGTTATAATTATAATCCGCTTCCCTATAACACCAAACAGGCATTCCAAAAGGCTCTTTCAAGACCAATAAACGAACTTGACAAAGCTGACTGGGGCAAAATCCGTTACTTATGGGAAAAAGAAATTTCCAAAAAAATCGGATATTTCTCAGATAAATCCATTTTTGGAAGAGTCTTATCAGATAAAGAAATGAAAAAAATAATACGCAGTGTCAAGAACAATCAGAATGAACTTTCAAAATATATGATCCTCGATGAATATAGTAATGAATACTGTGTCTGCAATGGAATAGAGCTTATCAAAGCTCTTCCTATAGAAAAACAAACTGCTGGAATCGATTTTCTTTTTAGCTGTCTGGGAAGACCTGACAGAGCCTATTTCTTCCAGGCTTCAGATTTACTAGTAACCATGCCGGATAGTTTATGTAAAAGGAAAATCGACAAAGAGTTGAGACTATCCTATAAAAACAACGATATTCAAAAAATTGCTGGTATATTATATCTTGCCCAGAAATTGAATTATGAGACAAATCTTACAAATATGGAAAAAGAACCACAAAATGCCTGAACTGGTATTTTGCGGTTCTTTTTTATTACAATCGTTTATATAAATCTTTTTGTTTTATCCATAACATCCATCATTATTTTAAGATTTGTTATAGTGTCCTTAGTTTCAAGAGAATGGTTTGCCTCCATATAAATGGATAAAGGAATTCCTGCTGCCGAACTCTTTTCTTTAATAATATCTGTATTTGCCCAGGGATCTGCCATGCCTGTAAAAGCTATTGCATTTTTTATTTCAAAGTCAAACGTCTGCTCCAGCGGAGTATATAAAACATTTTTACAGTCTATATGCTTTTCCTGAGCATATTTAGCCGAAACTGCTGTCCCAATGCTCTTTGAAACAAACAATATATCATCATATATAGAAAAATCAATCTCATCCAACTGCTTACTAGCCTTTAAATACAGTGTATTAAAAGCTTCAAGCATTTTATCAGCATCTCCTCTGATTTTTCCTCCATCATAACTGTATTCAACTCTTATCTGATCCTGATATCCACATTCCATAGCAACATCTCGTCCATAATATAAAAGTGGTTTATCACAGTGATACCCTATTCCAGGAAAAAAAACTGCTATCCTACTCATATTTATCTCTATCCTTTAAATATAACTTTTTGTCACTTCGTTCCAAAAGTCACGCAAATCTTTTATTTCTTATCCAACCGGATGTGCTTCAACATCCCCCGGCAGAGCTTCATTCTGAACGCCAAGAAGTTCCATAAGCCTTACAAGACCAGCATAACAGTCCTGCCTTGTAATAACTGCTCCAGCCTTACAATCGCCATCTATAATTCCTCTGTTTACCGCCTCTTCAAATGAATGC